>JAPPLF010000042.1:82145-234549 GCA_028874215.1 Acidobacteriota bacterium | reverse complement strand
AATCAATGATTTGAAGCGAAAATATCGGTCAGGCAGGCTGGAAGTTCAGCCTAGCCTTGCGTTGAGACCCTATGAAGTAATGGATTTCCCGGCGGCGGTTCGCCTATTGTAGAGGCCTACCGATGGTGCGTGCCTCCGCCGGACGATGAGTACTTCTACCTCTGTCGCAACGCAACTCGACAGGTCTCGCAGGGACCTTCTTGATCTCACCCTGCGCAATCCCCTTCTGAACTTTCGCCCGTCCAAGACGCGCGGACTGACGATCACCGGCGAGATCCCAAGGGAGATCTTCAGGATCATCGTCCGGAATGAACGTCTGATGTATTTTCTGCCGACCGGTTCGAGTGGCGGAGACGGATCGCTCGAAGCGGAAATTCCCCAGGTACTGCTGGCCTCGATAACCGAATTCGAGGATCCATCCACCGAGCCGGCGGCGCATCACGTTGACAACCAACTCCAGACACCCTACTCGGCAACCCAGTTGGAAATCCGGCTTAAGAACACCTTCAGAGCCGCCCACACCTCCATCGAAGAACAAGGGGTCAACATTCTCTTTCTCGCTCTGGGCACCCTCAATTGGTACGAATCCGAATCGAGCGAATTGCTCCGCATGGCTCCTCTTATCCTGGTTCCGGTCGAGCTTTCTCGCACCAGTATCCGGGCACACTACCGGCTCGGTTGCACCGGCGAAGAGATCGGGGCCAATCTTTCTCTGGAAGCGAAACTGAAAGCAGACTTCGATATCGGGCTACCGGAACTTCCCGACGTGGAAGACCTGGACGTCAACGACTATTTTCAAAAGGTCCGCGTTGCGATTTCCGGAAAAGAGAGGTGGACGGTTGACGCCAACGCCATATTCCTCGGCTTTTTCTCCTTCAGCAAACTGTTGATCTACAAGGATTTAGACCCGGAATCGTGGCCAGAAGATTCAGCGCCTTCGGATCATCCCGTCATAGAAGCCCTTCTCAGCCATCAAGGCTTCGGAAATGGTGCGCCGGACGATATTGAAGGAGACGGTCTCGATCCCCGGCTCACCGCACCGGATGCGCACCAGATCCTCGATTCGGACAGTTCACAAACTCTCGCCGTCATCGATGCCATGCAGGGCCGCAATCTGGTCATTCAGGGCCCTCCTGGAACGGGCAAGTCACAAACCATTACCAATTTGATCGCCGAAGCGATCGCCCAAGACAAAAAGGTCCTGTTCGTCGCCGAGAAGATGGCGGCTCTCGAAGTCGTCAAGCGGAGACTCGACAGCGTTCACATCGGAGACGCCTGCCTCGAACTGCACAGCCATACCGCCAACAAAAAGACGGTCGTCGATGAACTGAGACGCACGCTTCATTTGGGAAAGCCCCAAGTTGAGGACGTGTCCGAAGACCGGCAGCTGATGGCCAGGCGGCGAAAACGACTCGACGACTATTCGGTCGCCGTCAATACACCCATCGGGGAAAGTCGCTTCACGCCGCACGAAGTCATCGGCAGACTGGCCAGATTCCAGGAATTGGATCCCGGCACAGAATGGCCACTTCTCACCGGCAACGGCGTGGCCTCGTCCAGACGGCGTGACTTTCTTCTGTTGCGGGAATTGGTCTCCGAGCTTCAGGAAACCATAGGTGTAATCGGCAAGCCCAGAAAACATGTTTTCTGGGGTAGTACCCGGACATCGTACCTGCCGACGGATCGATTGAGGATCTTGAAGGCACTCCGTAACGCCTCCAATGCGCTCCGCAAGCTCCGTGGATCGGTCGCAAAGCTGCAGGGGTCCGCAAACTTGGAGGATCCGGAACCGGATCTGCAGAAGGTGGCCAGACTGACCCGCACAGTGTCGCGCACCATCGAATGTCCGGACCTCATCAACGTCGATCACCGCCATCCGGATTGGAAGCTCCGGCACGACGAGATCAAGGAAATTGCCGGAGAGGTTCTCGAGTTTTCCGAGCTTCATTCCCGGTACGAGTCCATCCTGATTTCTGAAGCCTGGGGCCGGAACGTGTTGAGCTACCGTCGGCCTCTGATGAAGTTCGGCGACAAGTGGTGGCGGTTTCTCTCCGGAAATTACCGCGCCGCCCGCGCTGGATTGTACGGCCTTTGCCGGCGCGATCTCCCTTCCGAGGGATCGGCACAATTGAGAATCGTCGAGGCGATTCTCCGTGAACAGCGCCTCCGACAACGGATCGAGGGCTCCCGGCTCCTGGCACGCCTCTTCCCCCGAATCAGGCTGGATCGGAATCCGGCCAAGAATCGTCACCTGAGCGAGGTGATCAATTGGCTACTCGTTCTTCACCAGGAGATAGCGGGCAAAGCCGTCGATGAGCGAATCCACGAACTGCTGGATCGCGATCTGGACGGCGAGGATTCAGATTCCCTGGTTGAGACCTGCAATACTGACTCAGAAAGTCTCTCCGGCGCCCTCGAAGCCGTGGCCAAGGTTCTGGAATACAACGCTTCGGGCGCACGCTCAGGAACCGGACCGACGGATCGTCCATTCTCCGATTTGGAAATCTGGCTCGATACCGCCGCGAACCAGATTGACTCGCTTCGCGAAATCGTCCGCTACAACAGCATCGAAAAACGGCTGGTCGACGCCGGCCTTCAGGAAACGATCTCAATGGCCGGTTCCTGGAAACACGCCGGCGTTCATCTGGTCGATCTCTTCGAGCGAAGCTGGTTCGTTGCCCTGATTGAGAAAGCCTTCCAAGAACGGCCGGTTCTGACCGAATTCGAAGGAGGCATGCATCAGAAGTTCATCGAAGAATTCTGCAAGCTGGACATGGATTTCTTCCAGCACAATCGGGCTCTCGTCGCTCAGGCTCATTGGGAGCGGCTACCACGTCAGCATGGCGGCGGACAACTCGCCGTCCTGAAGCGTGAGTTCGAAAAGAAGAGGAGACATCTTCCCCTGCGTCGGCTCATGGCCATGGCCGGAAACGCGATTCAACAGATCAAACCGATCTTCATGATGAGCCCGCTCTCTGTCGCCAAATTCATACCTCCGGAATCGGTCCGCTTCGACCTCGTGATATTCGACGAAGCCAGTCAGGTCAAGCCGGTTGAAGCCATGGGCGCCATCCGCCGCGCCCGGCAGTCGATTGTAGTTGGTGACAGCAAACAGCTTCCTCCCACTCGTTTTTTCGAACGGATTGTCGAGGGGGAGGAAGAAGAGGATCAATTCGCGACGAGCGATATCGAAAGCATATTGGGACTTTTTGCCGCTCAAGGAGCCCCGGAGCGGATGCTGCGTTGGCATTACCGAAGCCGTCATGAATCGCTGATCGCCGTTTCGAATCACGAGTTCTATGAGAATCGGCTCGTGATCTTTCCGAGTCCGGACGCGCAGAGGCGGGAGGTTGGACTTCAGTTTCGGTGTGATCCCGACACCTTTTACGAACGAGGCGCCCGGCGGAGGTTCAATCGAGGAGAGGCACACGCGGTGGCCAAAGCGGTGATGAATCATGCACAAACTCAACCCGATCTGACACTGGGAGTCGCCGCTTTCAGTATTGCCCAGGCCCGACGGATTGAAGACGAGTTGGAGATTCTCCGCCGCCAGGATCCCTCACGCGAATCATTCTTCGCCAAGCACCCGGACGAGCCGTTTTTCGTCAAGAACCTTGAGAACGTCCAGGGCGACGAACGGGATGTGATCTTGATCAGCATTGGCTACGGCAAAACCGAGGACGGGCGCATGGCGATGAATTTCGGCCCGCTCAACCAGGACGGCGGCGAGAGGCGGCTGAACGTGTTGATTACGCGGGCCCGCCGGCGTTGCGTCGTCTACTCGAACTTCAATTCCGAGGATCTGGACCTGAGGCGAACCAACGCCCGCGGCGTCCAAGCACTCCAGACCTTTCTGAAGTACGCGGCGAGTGGAATTCTTGAAGTCCCGCGACCATCGGGGGGTGAGGCCGACTCCCCATTCGAGGAGGCTGTCGCTGCCAGATTGAAAGAGAGCGGCCACTCCGTGGATCACCAGATCGGCTCCAGCGGTTTTTTCGTGGACCTGGGCATCATCGACCCGGATCGTCCGGGACGTTATCTGCTGGGAATCGAATGCGACGGCGCCACTTACCACAGCGCCCGCTCGGCTCGGGATCGAGACCGTCTCCGGCAGCAGGTACTCGAGGGCCTGGGCTGGACGATTCATCGAATCTGGAGCACCGACTGGTTCCATCACCCTGAACGGGAAATGGAGAAGGTCGAAGATGCGATCCGGCAAGCCATGCGGGACGGTTCCTTCAGCACACGTGCTCCCAAGAGACCCCAACGTCACCCGGCTCCAATTTCTCGCGTTCGGATCCCAGAGGCCGCACAGCAGGTTGCCGATCCATACCTCCTGGGAAAACCAGGGGTCCGCCTATTGGGTCAGGAACTCCATGAAGTGTGGTCCGGGCATGTGATGAACTGGATTCTCCAAGTAGTTCAAGTGGAGAGTCCGGTACACTTGCAAGAGGTCGCGCGCCGAATTGCCACCGCGGCCGGTGTGAAGCGGGTCGGCAGTCGAATTCGAAATCGAATCCGGACTGCTGCCAACGAAGCCGTCCGGCAAGGAAAAATCTATCGGCTGGACAACTTCCTGTGGCGTCACGACCACAAACAGGTTCCGCTTCGACGCCGTGACGGCCTGCCCCCAGCGATGCGCAAAATCGATCTGATCTCACCACAGGAACTCGGGGCAGCTCTACTTCACGCCGTTCGGGCGAGCCACGGAATCGACGAAACTGGCGCCATCAACGAGGCTGCCCGACTATTCGGATTCAAAAGGGTCGGTCCGGGTATTCGGTCACGCTTCAAGACCGTTCTTGACAGACTTGTCGAAGGCGGCACTTTGACCCATCAACGGCAGCACCTGCGTCCGGGGCCAAACGAGATTCCGGTTCCAGGGCCGGATGGAAGGTAAGAAAGCCGCTGCCGTTCCCTTCGCGGATATCGCCGAGGCTCCCAAGACCTTCGGCACCAATCCTCTGTCGAGTTGGGATCAGTCGACGCTCAATCCAGATTGGCTGGACCGACTTCCTTGATGGGGTCTTTCTTGATGGCGATGATGGTCCGGTCGTCGTTCTGCCGGCCGGCGCCGCCGAAGGCCGCGACATCCGCCATGATGGTGTCGCACATCTCCTTGGCGGAGCGGTCCCGGTTGGACCAGGCCAGCCGTCGCAGGGCCTCGACGCCGTATTCCCTGCCTTCCCCGTTGCGAGTCTCGATGAGGCCGTCGGTGTAGCCGACGAGCACGTCGTCCGACTCCATCCGCGTCTCGCCGACCCGATACTCGATGGGTGGAGTCCAGAAGGCCCCCAGGACCAGGCCGCCCACGTCCAGGGTCTCGATTCGATCCCGTTTCAGGACCAGGGGGCTGAAGTGGCCGGCGTTGATGTACCGGACGATGCCGTCTTTGTGAACCTCTGCGTAGAACGCGGAGATGAACTGGTCGGGCCGGGATGACCGGAACATGCGGCGGTTGATCTTGGAGAAGAGGAGATTGGTCGTATCCTGGGCGTAGGCCGCCTCGAAGGCGATGGCCGTATACAGGGCCGTGTTGAAATCGCGGATCAGCATCGCCGCCACCAGGCCGTGACCGGCGGCATCGGCAATGACGACGCCGAAACGGTCCTTGAGGTCGAACCGTCCTTCCAGGTTGATGAAGTCGTAGAAATCTCCGCCGACCACTGCGGTGGGAAGGGTGACGCCGTAGATGTCGTAGTCGGCATACGCCGTGACCCGACCCGGATCGGGCATGATGCGGCGCTGCATGTCGGCCAGGGAGACGAACTCCTCTTCGATCTCCCTCAGGTCCATGCGTGCGATTCGGGTCAGTTTGTCCGGATCACGCGCCTCAGTCACGCTTCCTCACTCGTGAAGCGGTCCACAACCCGCGCCTTGACGTGACTCTCGGGACCCAGCTCCACATGGAGAATCTGTCCGGGATTGGCAAAGGCCCGCCTCACGTACCCCAGGGCGATGGGCCCGCTCAGTCGCCGCGAAACAACGGCACTGGTGACCGAACCGATGGCCTTGCCTTCGGGACTCAGCACACGGGCTCCCGGCTCCGGAGGCTCTTCTCCTTCCAGGACCAAGCCCATGAGAAACCTCCCGACGCCGCCGATGTGGGTGGCCTTGGCCACGACCTCCTGTCCCAGATAGCATCCCTTGGTCAGGCTGATGGCCGAATCCAGGCGAGCCTCCATGGGGTAGTTGGCATCGTCCATGTCCACGCCGAATTGCGGTATGGCGGCCTCGATTCGAAGCAGGTTCCACACCTCGGGATCCAGCCTCCGGACGGGGAACGGTCCCTTCCACTCCGACAGGGCCCGGGAAAAAGACGAAGCGTCATTGGTGGACAATATGATCTCGCAGCCCGCCACCCCGACATCCGCCTTATGGACCAACAAGGCGGAGTCTCCGGTCCAATCCGCCTCTACGGCCTGAAGGGGTTGGGCCGGGACCTCGGCTTGAAACAGCGCCCGAACCAGATCCCCTGTCCGCGGACCCTGGAGCGAGAAGTGGCTGAAGCGGCCGCTGAGCGAAAGCTCCACCTCGTCCATGATGACGTAGGTCTCCAGCGCCTCCCGGGTCCGGTCGGCCAGGGAAAGGTCCACGTCCATGAGGACCATTTGAGGCAAGCGGTAGTAGTAGAAATCGGCAACCATCTTGCCGCGGGCGGTCAGAAAGGTGCCATACCGGCCCTGGTAGTCCTCCAGACCCTCGACGTCGTTGCTGATCATGGAATGGAGAAAGCGGACACGGTCCGCTCCCGTCACCAGGAGCTTTCCCCGGCCCGAAAGGTCCCGCCAGCCGACACCGGCATGGACCGAATGGTATTGGTTCCGACTTTCAAGGTTCATTTTCAGCCGGAGTGATGCGCGCACCGAGGGTTCCACCCGTATCGGGAGCCTTCCGGGCTCCGGCCGCCTCGGCGCATTCGACGACTAAAGAGTCTCTCCAGGACTCATGGCGATGACCTCGGTCCCCAGGTCGCGGGTCAGCCGGGCCAATTCGTCCGGAGTGCCGGTGAGGATGGGAAAGGTCCCGTAGTGCATGGGAATCACCTTGCGGGCGTCCAGCAGCCGGCACGCATAGGCCGCCTCCACGGGTCCCATGGTGAAGTGGTCTCCGATGGGCAGGAAGATCAACTCGGGCTGGTAGATCTCGGCGATGATCTTCATATCGCCAAAGACGCAGGTATCGCCGGCGAAATAGATGCGGAGACCGTTTTCGAACTCCACCACGTAACCGGCGGGCTCTCCCCCCTCGATCATGGTGCCGTCGTCAGCCATGATCCCGGAACTGTGCCGGGCGTCCACCATGGTGACGCGGAGACCCTCCACGGTCACGGTTCCGCCCTTGTTCATGGCCACGATGTTGGAGACGCCCTTGCTTTCCAGCCAGTTGGCGATCTCAAAGATGCAGACGACCTGCGGCTCCAGCCGTGTGGCCAGACTCACGGCATCCTGAATATGATCGAAATGCCCGTGGGTCACCAAGATGACATCCAGCGAGTCGATCTGCGCCGCCTCCTTGGGACAGGCCGGGTTGTTTTCGGTCCAGGGATCGATCAACACCTTCCGTCCCGACGGTGACGTGAACAGAAACGTACTGTGACCCAGATACTGGATCCCGACTCCGCGACCGATTCCCATGGCGACCTCCTCTTGGGGGCACAATATACTCGGCCCGGCGAATCGAGTAAACTCGCCCCGCCGGCGAGAATCCCGCGTGACGCCGCGACCGGGAGCGGCTTCCGGCCAAGGCGCGGCGACTCGATCCCAACCCGGCCGGTTGCCCGACTCATCCGAACGCCCGAGGCTGCCCGGTCGCCCCGGCGGTTCGCATGCGAAGCCCGACATGGATAGCCTCCGTCTGCTGGACATCGAGTGCCGGTCCCGCATCGGCGTGACCCGCGAGGAACGAGCGCGGCCCCAATCGATCCGGGTCGATCTGGACCTGGGCCTGGACCTGGAGGCGGCCGGCAACAGCGATTCCATCGACCTGACGGTGGACTACGTGAAGGTTGTGGACCGCGTGCGGGCCATCGCCGCCAAGAGGGAGTATCTTCTGGTGGAGGCGCTGGCCCGGACTCTCTGCCGGCACCTGCTGGAGGAAAACCCTATTGACCGGGTTCAGGTGACGGTCAGAAAACGGCCTGCAGAACTGAAGGAAAAACTGAGTGAGGTGGCCGTGACCCTGACCCGGCCCGCCTGATTCTCCGCCGGGTCACCGCGGTCCGTGACGACGCAAGGGTTCGGAGGCGCCGCGGCAGTCAGATTCCGAAGGACTGCCCGCAACTGCAGGTTCGGGAGGCATTGGGATTCACGAAGGTGAACCCCTGCTGCATCATCGACCCCTGCCAGTCCAGGCCCATGCCCTTCAGGAAAAGATAGCTCTTCATATCCACGAAGACCTGCACGCCATACGCTTCGAAGATCCGGTCACCCGGCTTCTTCTCCTCCTCGAACCGCATGACGTAGCTCAGTCCGGAACATCCGCCTCCGCGGACTCCCAGGCGAAGTCCGCCTCGGCTGAGCCCCTCCTGGTGGAGGCCCTGCTTGATCCTGTCCGCAGCCGCTTCTGTGATCGTGATGGACATTTCCTGCCGGTACTCCTGCTTCGTCTATCCGTCCGTGGTGAAAGTCCCGCGAGCACCGAAACCGTTCCTGCGCCCGCCGGACACGGCGCTATGGGCGCGCATACCGGGAGTATGTGCGCCCATAGCAACGCTGTCCGCGCCTGTGCAGGGACGGTCGAATGCCGTGACGACTTTTGCCACGGGCTGATATTCTACCATCCCATGCTGAACCGGGTCGCCTCCGTGATTCTGGCCGCAGGCGACTCCCGCCGCATGGGGCGCCCCAAGGCCCTGCTCCCACTGGGGCGTAAAACCTTTCTGCAACATGTTCTCGACTGCCACCTGACTCTCGGCACCGACCCCTGGGTGGTGCTGGGACGGCAACATCGCCAGATCCGGAGCCGCCTCGAACCGGCGGCAGCCCGGGTCCTGGTGAACCCCGATCCGGACCGCGGTCCCCTCTCCAGCCTCCTTCTGGTTCTGAAGGAACTCGATGCCTACGACGGCGCGCTGGTGCACGCCGTGGACCACCCCCTCGTGGCCAAGTCCACTCTCCGCGCCCTGCTCCGGGAACATTCCCGGTGTCCCGCCTGCATCCTGATTCCCCGGCACCGTGGAAAGAAGGGACACCCGGTGCTCTTCCCGCAACGGTTCTTTGCCGAGCTGAAGCAAGCCCCGATGAACCAGGGAGCGCGCTGGGTGGTGAGGCGCCGATTGAGCTCCCAGCTGCTGGTGTCCGTTGTGGACTCGGGCGTGGTGACCAACATCAACCTGCCGGAGCAGGTGGATCGCCTCCGGCGAACCGGACACGGCGTGGGTCAGTATGCTGGGACGGTGGGGTCCACGTCCCGGGCCCAGGCCAGGATTCCGCCCTCCAGATTCCGGACCTTCCGGAAGCCCGCCTGACGCAATAGCTGCACGGCCTGGGCGCTCCGGGCGCCCGACCGGCACTGGGCCACGATCTCCCGCGAGGTGTCCAACTCGTTGATCCGGTTGAGCAGATCTCCCAAGGGGATCAGGTGGGCCCCGTCGATTCGGCAGATCTCGTACTCGGGCGGGTTGCGCACGTCCAGAATGAAGACGTCGTCGCCCCGGTCCAATTCCTGCTTCAGCTCCACGGCCGAGATTTCCTCGACCGCGGTCGCTGACTCAGGCTCGATTCCGCAAAACTGTTCGTAGTCGATGAGCTCGTGCAAGGTGGGTTCATCACCGCAAACCGGGCATTCCGGGTCTCTGCGCAGCTTCAGCTCCCGGAACTTCATGCCCAGGGCGTCGAACAGGAGCAGCCGCCCCTCCAGGGGATCCCCCTGCTCCAGGATCAGCTTCACGACTTCGGTCGCCTGGATGATCCCCACCAGCCCCGGAAGAATCCCCAGGACTCCCCCTTCGGCACACGAGGGCACCAGACCCGGGGGTGGCGGCTCCGGGTAGAGGCAGCGATAGCAGGGTCCGTCCGGCAGCGCGAAAACCGACGCCTGGCCCTCGAACCGGAAGATGCTGGCATAGACGTTCGGTTTTCCGCTCAACACACAGGCGTCGTTGACCAGATATCGGGTGGGAAAGTTGTCGGTTCCGTCGGCGACGACGTCGTAGTACCGGAACAGGTCGAGGGCGTTCTCGGAGCTGAGTCTTAACTGGTGAGTCTCCACCTGGACGTGAGGATTGATTTGAGACAATGTTTCCTGCGCCGACTCCAGCTTGGGCCGCCCCACGTCGCCGGTTCCATGAAGGATCTGCCGCTGCAGGTTGCTCTCGTCCACCACGTCGAAATCCACGATTCCCAGGCGGCCCACTCCGGCCGCCGCCAGGTACATGGCCAGGGGTGACCCCAGGCCGCCGGCGCCGATGCACAGGACGCTGGCCTGCTTCAGCTTTCGCTGCCCCTCCAAACCCACCTCGGGCATGATCAGGTGGCGACTGTACCGCCGGATCTCCTCATGCGTGAGGAGGCCTGGCGGGGCAGCCGCCACACTGCCGCCGGCGATGGAGGGAACGATGCTGACCGTGTCGCCGTCGCTGACGGCCGTGTCCTCCCTTTGCAGGTATCGAATGTCTTCGTCGTTCAAATAGACGTTGACGAAATTCCTCAGGCGCCCCTGGGGAGTGTAGAGGTGCTTGCGGAGCGTTCCGTGTTGCTCCGTGAGGCTCTGCAGCACCTCCCGTATGGTGGCTCCCTCCAACTCCAAGGACTCCCGGTTGCCCACATGGGGCCTCAGGGGAGTGGGAATGAACACCTTGACAGCCATGGCTTTCCTCCTAATCGGATACGAACAGATCTCAAGATCCCTGGGATTCCAATTCCCATTCTTCCGGCTCGAAGCTGGAGCGGTCCTCCATCAGGAGCCAGGACAATATCTCCGCCGTCTTGCCGCGGCGCACCGAAGCGATCAGGTACGAGTACCAGGGCCACGCATGGTCCCGATCATACTGGGACGGACGGGCCGGCACGTCGGGGTGGCTATGAAAAAAACCCAATATCTGCGATTGACTCCCCCGGAGCCGCTTTTCCCATTCCAACAGGAACTCGGGCGCGATCAGGTATCGATTGGCCGCGCTGTCGCTCCTCTGGTTCTGCGCCTCCACTACCCGAGATACCCGCTTGAAGCCGGTTCCCGCCGAACCGACCAGGAGTCCGCAGCACTCGTGAGGATAGGTCGCTTCGGCAATAACCTTGATGCGCTCCAGGTCCTCCGGTTTCAAATAGAGCATCAATCACTCTCCCAGAATGCCTCCGAGAGGTACTTGTCTCCCGAATCCGGGAAGATGGCCACGATGACGCCCTGATCCAGATTCCGAGCGACCTCGAGCGCGGCCGCCAGGGCCGCGCCGGCGGAGATCCCCGCAAATATTCCCTCTTCCCGCGCCAGCCTCAGGACCATCCGCTGCCCCGCTTCGGTGGATATCTCCATATTCAAGTCGGCCAGATCGGGATCGTAGATGGCGGGAACCAGCGCCGTGGGCATGTGCTTGAGGCCCTCCAGGCCATGGAAGGGGGAATCGGGCATGAAGGAGACGGCCTGAATCCGAGGGTTCAGCTCCTTGAGACGGCGGGTCGCTCCAACAAAGGTTCCACTCGTTCCCAGACCCGCCACGAAGTGGGTGATTTCGCCCCTGGTCTGGCGGTAGATTTCCAGCGCCGTAGTCTCGTAGTGGGCCTTCCAGTTCGCGTCATTGCTGTATTGGTCCGGGTAGAAATATTTTTCCGGCGACTCCTGGTAGAGCCTGCGGATCTCCCGGATGGCTCCGTCAGAGCCCTCCAACGGATCGGTCAGACGAATCCTGGCGCCATAGGCCCCCAGAATCTTCTTCCGTTCGATGCTGGCATTGGCGGGCATGGCCAACAGGACATCGTAACCCCGGGCGGCTCCGATCATGGCGTATGCGATTCCCGTATTTCCGCTGGTGGAGTCGATGAGCGTGCGCCCCGGCCGCAGCAATCCCTGTTCCTCGGCGGTCCGGATCATGTTGTACGCGGCCCGGTCCTTGACCGATCCGCCGGGGTTGAATCCCTCCAGCTTCGCCAGGATTCGGACCCGGCCCGGCGGCAGAATCCTTCGGATCTCCACCAACGGCGTGTTGCCGATCCGGCTCAGCAGACTCTCTTTCGGTTCGACTTCCAACTCGACTTCCATGAGTCTCTTGCGCGCTCCTCAGATATGGTAAACCAGAACTCGGTCGTCCCGGATCTTTCGGCGAACCAGGTCCTCGACGGTGATGGACCCGAGCTTGTCCACGAACTCCTGATCGATCTCCTGCCAGACCTTGTACAAGACACAGGTCGGCTTCACTCTGGAATCGAGGAGGGTCACGTCCCCCTCCACCGCTTCCATGATCCGGGCCAGGCTGATCTCTCTGGGCGCACAGGCCAGTTTGTAGCCGCCCGCGGCACCCCGGACACTCTCGACCATGCCCGCTTTCTTGAGCTGAATCAGAATCTGCTCCAGGAACCTCAGCGGAATTTCCTGACTCTCGGCCAGCTCCCGGGCCTGCACGCGAGTCGTCGGAGGATGCAGCGCCAGTTCGAAGATGGCCAGGATGGCGTAATCGGCTCGCGCGGTGATCTTCATGGCATCTCCACAATCCCTACTGTTTTAGTCAACTTTCGTCGGCATTATGGGATTGTCCGGGAGGTGGTGTCAAGAACTCCCCGGCGCTTGAGATCTTCCCGTCAGCAGGTCACGAATTCGATGTCCGGCCTGTGGGGAATCAGGCCGGCGGAGTATCCGCGTTCCAGGAAGAGGCGGACCGCCCGCCGCCCTTTCTCGCCATAGCTCAGGGTGCGTTCGTTGACGTACATCCCGACGAACTGGTCGCCTTGCCGGCGTCCCAGTCCCCTGCCATAACTCAGAGCGTAGTCCAAGGCCTCGTCCCGATGTTCCAGGGCGTAGCGGATGCTCTCCTTCAAGAGCCGGCTGACCTGGTGGATCCGATCCCTTCCCAGGTCCCTCCGGATCACGTTGCCCCCCAGAGGGAGAGGTAGACCGGTACCTTGATTCCACCAGCGGCCCAGGTCCACCACACAGTGAAGGCCCAGGCTCTCGTACAGCAACTGGCCCTCGTGGATGATCAGGCCCGCATCCACCTCTCCTGCCTGGACCGCGGGGATGATCTGGTCGAAGTCGATCACGCGGTACCGCAGATTGGGCTCCAACAGCTTGAGCGCCAGGAGTGCGGATGTCCGCTCCCCCGGCACCGCCACCAGCAGCGATGAGATCCGTTCCACACCCCACGGTTCGCGCGCCACCAGAACCGGCCCGTATCCCTCACCCATGCTGGCCCCGCTGTCCAGCAGCGCATAGCGATCGGCGAGATAGGCGTAGGCATGGATGCTCACCGCCGTCACCTCGTAGTGGCCTTGCTTGGCATCTTGATTCAGACTTTCGATGTCCTTGAGTTCGTGAACGAACTCAAGCCCGCCCGTGTCCATGGCGCCGGTGGCCAGGGCGTAGAACATGAAGGCATCGTCACTATCGGGACTATGAGCGACGTGAATCACCTGGTCTTTCACTGGGGTTCTCCTGTTGGTGGGCCGTTCGGCCCGGGCCGGTGCCGTCAAGAGGCTGCACTATAGCAAAAACGAACCGACGCCTTGCAAATCCTCGACGCGGTGTTCGGCGCGGCCCGGCCAACGCCGGCCGGGATCGTAAAGAAGAGCGTGCAGGCCGGCGGCCCGGCCGGCGTCGTAGTCCTCCTCCGGATGGTCTCCCACATGAAGGCAGCGGCCCGGATCGGCCCCGGCCTGGCGGACCGCCATCCGGAACATCGCTTCCTCCGGCTTGGCGTGAGGCGACCGGGAGGAAACTGCTATCAGATCGAAGTATTGCCGGATGTCCAATGCCTCCAGGACCGAATCGATCCGGCTGTCGAAGTTGGAGATGATCCCCAGGTTTCGCCCCTGGAGCTTAAGACGATTCAGGACCCGCCGGCACCCAGGCTCCAGCACCCACGCGGCGTCCGTGGCGAAGAGATCGAAGACCGATTCGAAGAAGCTCTCGAACCGGGGAAACGGCCCCAGGCTCTTGAAGGTTTCCCGGACCACTTCCCTCCACCACTCCTTCTGGGCGGCTTCTCCCGATCTTCCCGCCAGAGGAGACGCCGCCTGCACCTTCCGAAAGGCTCGCTTGAAGGCACGGTCGATGGCGCCGAACCCGGGACGATCCGGAGCGCCCTCGAACCCGTAACGGAACGCCTCCCGGCCGTAGACCTCGCCCACCGAGCCGCGCACGCGGAACAGGGTTCCCACCGCGTCGAAGAAGACCCACCGTATCTTCCAGGGCGGCCCCATCATTGCCTTCCGGGAGCGGTCGTTCCTTCGGAGTCGTTGCCTGGCCCGGCTAAAAGCCGACGGGGCGGGCCGCCCCCGTCAGGAACGGGTTGCCGAGGCGTTCCTCGCCCACCGTGGTCTCGGGTCCGTGGCCCGGGTAGAGGACGACGTCGTCCCCCAGGGGAAGGATCCTGTTTCGAATGGTCTCGATCAGGACTTCGTAGGAGGCCAAGGGCAGATCGGTCCGGCCGATGGATCCCTGGAACACGGTGTCCCCGCAGAACAGGTGATTCTCCACCTCCAGCGAGACGCTGCCCGGGGAGTGGCCGGGGGTGTGATGCACCCGGATCCGCAGACAATCCAGGCTCAGCGTCTGTCCGTCCTCCAGGATGTCGGTCGGCGGCGGCGCGGGATCGCAGTTGAGCCCGAACCAATAGCCCCACTCGGGCAGAGCGTCGTAGATGGAACGATCTTCAGGATGCAGGTAGATGGGAGTTCTCCACTCCTCCACTACTTGTCCGACGCCCGTAATGTGATCCACGTGGGCATGGGTCAGCACCACGGCGATCAGGCTGAGACGGCGTTCCCGCACGCGGGCCAGGAGGCGGGGAGCCTCGTCCCCAGGGTCGATGTAGATGGCGTTTCCGCTGGCCGGACACGACAGGATGTAGCCGTTCTTGAAGAACGGCTCCACCGCGTCCGACTCGATCTCAAAGGAACTCACAACGCGCATATTCTCTGGCTCGTGGGCGCGCAGGTCAACTCCATCGCCGCCGGTCCTTCTTCGGCCGTCCTCAGCCCCGATCATCCAGGACCGTTTTCGAAATCGACCCGCCACGAATTCGGACTGGGACAAAGCGGGACTTCCGAGCGGTGGCATCCACCCGGAATCGCGAGTGACTTCGATTCAGCCGAATCTGACCTAGCAGGTTCTTTATTTTCAGTATCTTATCCATTCCTCTCCCCTAGTTCTTATACTTTTCACAATGATGTTTATTCAATAATTTAATGTATTTTCCCAGATCGGAAGAACCTTGGAATCGAATCTGTAAACCGCCGTACGAGACGGAGTCGCCAGTACCGGGACGATCCGGCACCGGCCGGCATCAGAGTCCGGCTTGTACGGGTTCGCCATCCGGATGGGAGACGCCCAGGCGCTTTACGATCCGAAACCAGGACCCCACTGCGAAGAACACGGTGGCGAACAAACTTGCGACACGCTAACCGTCAAGAACCGAGGAAGGCAGATCAAACCGATCGCCGCCGGACCGCATCCAGCTTGTAGCCCATTCCACGCAGGGTCTGGATCCGTTGCCCCGCTTTGCCCAGCTTCTTCCGGAGCCGTCCAATGTGGGTATCCACGGTCCGCTCGCCACCCTGGTAGTTTTCTCCCCATGCCGCATCCAGCAACTGACGGCGGCTCAGGACCCGTCCCGGATTTCGCAACAGGCAGACCAGAAGATTGTATTCGGTGAGCGTCAGTCGGAGCACGCGGCGTCCGGCCCGGGCCGTACACTGCTCCAGATTCACCGAAATGCCTCCCGCCCGGATGACGTCAGGAGACATGGGAGTCCGTGCCACAGGTCCGGCATGCCGGCCGGAGGAATGATGCGCCGGTCCTGACGAGGGAGGAACACTCTCGTGCCCGCCCGTCGTCATCCGGCAGAATAGGAACGGAGCATAACGCCTGAGGGCGCGATTCAGCGCCCAACGATCCTCGCGACTGTTCTTGTCCGGGGACCATGATTCCCGTCCCGCGCGTTCCGCGGCTTCAGGACCGAACCAGGACGAGGTCCTGGCCCCGGCTGGATGCGAATTCCGAATCGGGCCGCGTGATGCGGGCCAGAGTCTTTGCCAGGGGGTATGAACTCTCCACCTTGGATGCGCCGACCCCCACCGGAATGAAGTTGCCGCCGTGCGCATCCCAAATGGCCTTGTTCACCCGATAGGCGCGTTCTCGAGCCGCCTCGTAAGAGGGGTCCGCGAACATGTCCCGGAACTCGGTCATGCGACCCGATTCATCCAATTGGATCCAGGCGGAGACGGCGACTCCCCGGCTGGAGATGGTGGCGATGGCGTCCCGGAAAGAAAGGGGCGTCGGAAACATGTAGTGGGACCCCCGCCCGTCTCCCTGAGTCATGTAGAAGTGGTCCCGCATGAAGAGGTTGAGCCCCTCCGCCAGCGGCTCCACCGACAGCAGCACCGGGTCATCCTTGCCCAGGTACTCGCCGCCCGAAATGACGGCCAGCTTCTCGGTGGAGGCCGACAGCAGGACCTCGTCCAGGCATTGGTGCGGATGCGCCGGATCGAACGCCCCGTTCCGGCTCCAGACGCGCTTGACGTTGAACTTCTCCACGGCGCCCAGCAGCGTCTGACAATGCCCCGACTCGGTTTCCAGGTCCAGGAAGATCCGGCGATGGTGCTCCACGTCCCAGACCTCCAGCACGGCTCCGGAGCCACCAATGGACTCGAGATGCCGTTGCAGCGACCCGCTCGTCCGTGCGTGGTTCAGACCCCACCAGACGGGAAGGTTGAAGGCCGACGGCCCCGCCTTGTCGATGGAAAGGAGACCCACTCGCTGCGTCCGGTTGAGGGGCAGTTCCGCGAAACCGGGCCCCTGTCCCGAGACGTTGCCGGAAAAGACCGGTTCGGGCTCGCCGGCCTCCACCAATCCGGCTTTCCAATCCCCGTACGCCTTCTCGAGGACGCCCAGTTGAGACCGCTCGGCATCGGGCAGGTGATCGGCCAACAACTCCAGAA
Organism: Acidobacteriota bacterium; assembly: GCA_028874215.1. NCBI lineage: Bacteria > Pseudomonadati > Acidobacteriota > Acidobacteriota bacterium. Next base: position 217,462 of record JAPPLF010000042.1, on the reverse strand, counting down.
ACCGGTCGGTCAGGTGAGCCAACTCCTCCGTGGCCCGGCCGGCAGAGGCGTCTCCCACGAGATCCTGGCCCAGACCGTACCACTTGTAGCCCAGGGTGCCGGCAACCCAGACCTGGCGAAAGAAGGTTCGATAGGCGAAAAGGTGAACCGCGTTGTCGTCGGCGCCGCGGGAATGGGTCATGAGCAGGTGTTCGTCGTCGCCCACCTCGATGACCTCGGAGGTCGAGGAGATGAGACCCAGCTCCGTCGCTTCCTGGAGACTCGCCTTGGCGACGAACCGGAAATGGTTCGGCGGCGTCGTGTGGCCCACTTTGCCTCCGCCGTCGGCCTTGATGTCGGAGATGGTGAAACGCGCCCGCTGGTTGGCGCCTGCAATCAGAGGATCCTCATCGGGAATGTCCTCGAGCCGTCCCGAGAGTCGTGCGGCCAGGTCCGCAGCCCTGGATTCCGATGCCTGGGGATTCAGATACGGTTCGAACTGGCCTTGCCCGGCCATGTGCCGGATCAGGTCGGCCGCGTCTCTCTGTAGGCAGCGGGTTTCGGGCCGATTCTGATCGAAAACGTCCACGACGTCGGTGTCGGAAGGGATGCGGCCCCGATCGAACGACTGGTAGGCGTAGGCCACGATCCGGGCCGCTCCCTCCCCGGAATGGAGGGCCCGGCTTCCGGGAAAGTCCACCGGCACCAGCCCGACCCGGTACTCACCGCCGTGTCCTCCCGGACCGAAATGAAACTCGCCGGCCGCTTGCGTGAATTCACCGATGGCGGGCAGTCCCGACTGGGAACGTCCGATCAGGATGGGATTGAAGCTCCCTCCCACCAGAGCGGCCGGCTCATCCCGAAGCGCGCCCTCCGCGAACCGGCCCCGGACCGCATAGACCTGGCTCAGGCGCCATTGCTCGGCGTCGGCGATGAGAGCCACCAGCTCGTTCAGTTGACCTGGTCCGAACTCGTAGGTCCGGATCCGGTCCCGCCCCGCAGCCAGGTCTTCGATGGACTCGACCACTCCGAGATAGTCGTTGGCCTCGATCCTCCGTCCGGAGCCCTTGTCAGGGTTGAAGAAAAGGTTGAAGAGAGACCGGTTGAAAAAGCCCCATGCGCCGTCCAGAGCCTTGGCCAAGAAGATGGGTTCGGCACCCCGCTCGGTATAGGGAAAATTCAGGAGTCGGATGCCCAGAGCCTCCCGCTGGGCGTCCGGGGCCAGAGAGAAGACCTCCGTCGCTTCGGGTCCGGCCAGACCGGCCGCCAACGCGTATTCCAGGCCCTTCAGTCCACCTCGCAGTCCGATCCGGGCCGAGACATCAACCGCATTCCCGCCGGCGAAATCTCCGTTCAGGCTGGAGAGATGGATGTGAAGGTCGCCGCCGAAGCCCCGTACCCAGGACCCGCGGAGTCCCGCCTGGAGGCCCGAGGCGTCCACTTCCGCTCTGACGGCCTGCACCAGGGCGGCCGGACTCTCGGTTTTGGTCCAGCGGCCCAGATCTACGGAAACGATAGTGACATTGGATTGTGCGGAGACGGAATTCCCCGTTTTCATGTTGCTCATGACTCCCAGGCGATAGTTAAAACGATTTACCCGTACCGGCGACCGGATCTGCTGGAGGGGCGCCACAGCGGTCGATCAGCCAACTCTCACTCGGACGGCGCTATTGTACCCTTATCCTCCGAAAAAAACGTCGTCGGCCGGCGCTCCCGACGACACATGGAAAAACCCCGAAGGAGGGAATGATAGAGAGCCTCCGCAAGTCTGCGTTTCTGAACGGCCTCTGCTGCGGCCTGGTGCCGGGGATGGGTGTTGGCAGGCGCTCGTCAACGAGGAGGGCCATGGGACCCGGAAACGCCGCCACCCGTCCGGAGGAGGCGCTGCAATGCGGTCAGGCTCTCGAACGGCGAAGTTCTCGAATGCCCTCGGACAGAATGCGCATAAAGCTGGACCGGTTCTGCCAGAGCAACAGGATCCAATGCCGCTTCTTCATCTGGGGGAAGTAGATGCCCCGGAACGCCAGCCGCGTGAAGAACATCAAAGTTCGTTCGTGGAAGGGACGCCCCTCGATCTTCTTCAGCGCCAGGGCCGTGGTCTGGGGTGAGTAAGACCGGGTCCAGGCTTCGTGAACCTCGGCTTCGGCCGCCTTGATGCTGATGTTGTTGGGAGTGAAGGCCATGCGGAAAGGCCTGAAATCCAGCCAGTGCTTGGGACGGGTCAGCCGATCCTGCGCCAGCAGGCGATCGTACAACGGAGTCGCAGGATAGGGCGTCAGCAGACCGAATACGGGCAGCCCCGGAGGCCAACTGTCGATGACATCCAGAGTCTTCCGGGCAACCCCCGGGCGATCGCCGTCCATTCCGAAGATGAAGGAGGTGATGGAGTAGATGCCGCGCTTGGCGAGGCGATCCAGAACCTCGGCGTATTGCGCAGGCTTGTTGAAACCCTTGTTCACGTCCTTGAGGTTCTCAGTGTCGATGGACTCGAGACCCATGAAGATCCACCGGCCGCCGCTCTGCTGGATCAGGTCCACCAGCTCTTCGTCTTTCAGCAGGTTCACGCTGATCTGAGCCACCCAGGGAATTACGGCATCCTGGGCAATGATTTCCCGGAGCAGCGATTTGGTCCGCCGTTTGTTGAGGGCGAAGTTGTCGTCGATGAAGAAAACGCCGACTCTGCTGTTCTCCTTTCGGGCCCGGGCCTTGAGCCGCAGCATCTCGTCGACGACGCTCTGATCGCTTCGGAAGCGAATGGAGTCGCCGAAGAACCCGGTGACGGTGCAGAAATCGCATCCGTAAGGACAACCCCTGCCGGACTCGACGGGGACGATGTAAAGGCCCTTCCACGTGTTTCCCGCTTTCCTCAGCAGGTAGCGGCCCCAGTTGGGGATCTTGGACATGAGGTCAAACTGGCGCAGATCCAGCGTCTCCCACGGAATTCTGGGGTAGTTGTCCAGAGAGGGCTTGACTTCCTTGCCCGTCTCGTCGACAGGTTCGTAGACCTCCTGGAGCTGACCCGCTTCCGCATCGGCCACGATTTTGGGCCAGATATCGTCCGCTTCGCCCAGCGCCACGGCATCGGCATGCCGGGGTTCGTCACTCCTGCCGATGGGCTCGTCCGGAACCTCCGTTACATGGGGTCCTCCCATCACCACTTTGGCCCCGGCCGAACGGATGGCGTCGGCCATCTGGTAGGCGCGGGCGGCCATCCGGGTCATGGCGCCGATGCCGGCCAACTGGATGTCATTGTCCTTGACGAACTGGATGATGTCCGCCCGGGTCATGGGCTGTGCGTTTCCGTCGATCAGAAACACCCGGTGCCCCGGCGGCGTCACCGCCTGCAGAACAAACATCCATAGATGCGGCATGTAGTTCTTCGTCACCTGGTTGTCGGGGTTGTACAAAAGAATGTTCATGAGCGCTTCCTAATCTTGGGGCGCGGCGGTCGGCCGACTTCCATCGTTAGCAAATCAGGCAACAGGGACTCGCGGGCACCTTTCAGGGAGTTCAAGCGCAGAGTCTACTTGAGCCTCTTCTGGATGTACAGCGTTCCACCCACCGTTGCCGCAGTTTCGGTCACAGTCTCCGCACGGGTCACGACTCGACCAGGGTCGAGGCCAGCCGCCTGACCTTACGGACCGCAGCCGCTATTTCTTCCATGTCGGAACGCGAACCCAGAAAGACCGATTGTCCCAACCAGACCGCCTCTTCGCAGAGCCGGTCGTTCTCGGGACAATGGTTCCGCTCGGGCCACTCCTTGAGCACATTTTCCGGATAGATTCTTCGAAAGTGCCGGGATCGGAGCGCCTGCTCCAGGAACGGCTCCCGGTTCAGCGGACGGTAGCCGGGGGAACAGCGAACCCCTTCCGCCTGAAGCGCTTCCAGGAAGCGTTCCCGCGAAACTCCCGCGAAGGCTTCGGGCCGGTAGCGGAACATGTACAAGTGATAGGCATTGCCGGTACATCCCTCGTATTCCCCAGGAGGTTCGATTCCGGGAATCTCGTCGAACATCCGAGTCAGGTAGGCGGCGTTTTCTCTTCGGCGCCGGGTCTGGGCATCGAGGCGCTGCAATTGGCCCAGCAGCAGCGCCCCCTGAAATTCGGTCATGCGCCGGTTGTCGCCGCTTCGCACGTGGTTCAACGGTGCAGCCGCTCGCTCCAGGCGTCCTTCGGCGGTCGCCTGGTAGCCCCGCCCCGCATCCTGGAAGCTGGTGCAGGTGGCCATCAGTTCGGGGTCGTCACCGGAAATCGCTCCACCTTCTCCGCAATTGAGATTCTTGGACGCCTGAAAGCTGAAACAGCCCAGATCCCCCAGGGTTCCCACTTTCCGTCCCCTCCACTCCGCCAGGTGGGCCTGGCAGGCGTCCTCGACTACCCTCAGCCCCCGGCGCCGGGTGACCTCCAGGATCCGGTCCATGTCACAAACGTTCCCACCCAGATGCACCGGGATTACCGCCCGGGTCCGGCCGCTGACCGCGGCCTCGATTCGAGAGGCATCCATCTGGGACGTCGCCCGGTCCGTGTCCGCGAAGATAGGGAGTGCGTGGCAGAGCAAAACCACGTTGATGGTGGCGACGAAGGTGTAGGGGGGCACGACGACCTCGTCTCCGGGTCCCACGCCCAAGGCTACCAACGAGGTGTAGAGGGCGCTGGTCCCGCCGGAGGTGGCCACCACGTACCTGGCGCCCAGGCGATTCCTCCATTCCGCCTCGAAACGGTCGACGTAGTTGCCGCGCCGGCGGTTCCAACGCCGCGTTTCCAGCACCTCCTTCCAAATCTCCCGGTCACCGTCCTCGAGGGTCGGCCACGAGGCGAAGGGCTGCGACCGAACCGGAGTTCCCCCCAGTAGAGCCAACTGATCGTCTCGAGTCGTTTTCGGCAGCGGCGCCGGGGCCGCCCGGCCCGTCAGCCGGGCGCCTGCGAGGGCGGCCGAGGCTCCCAGAAAGAAACGGCGCGACCAATTTCTGCCTTTCATTTGCACCTCCCGTTCGTGCCCCCGCGTGGATCCTGCGTCCGCAGCCTCAGGAAAAGGCCACGTGGACGCCCAGGTCCTGGTCGCGAGCCTGCTGAAAAATGGTCCTCGCGATGGTCGTGTCCTGGATGCCGATTCCCACTCCGTCATAGAGGGTGATCTGGTCCCGGCCGGTCCGGCCCGCGACGTCGCCGTTGATGACCTGGCCCAGCGAGCCGGCATAACAGTCCTGTCCCAGGATTCCGGCCTCCACCGCCTGACTTGCCTCTCCCCGAAGCAGGGCATGCTCGACGAAGTCGGCGAACAGCCGGCAACGGGGCATCAATTCCATTTCGCACTCGATCTTCTCGGCCAGATCCGATCCCATGCAGCAGAGGTGGGTCCCGGGACGCACCCAATGGGACCGGACGATGGGACGGCGGCTGGTGGTCGCGGTCACGATGACGTCCGCCTCGCGGCAGGCCTCCTCGGCCTCCGCCACCTGAATCGGCGCCGGCGCCTCTCCGGCCAGGTCGCGGCTCACCTGCTCGGCCGCCTCCCGGCGCAGATCGTGGAGGTAGATCCGGCTGAAGGGCCGGACCGAGCTCACCGCCCGCAGACACTGGCGTCCCAACTGGCCGGCGCCGATCACGGCCAGCGCCGCCGAATCGGGACGGCTCAAATGCTTCGCGCTCACCGCCGCGGCCGCGCCGGTGCGGTACATGGTGGGCAGCGTGCCGTCGCAGATCATCAGGAGCTCGCCCGTCCGGGGCTCGAAAGCGGCGATCCAGCTGTTGGTGGTGGGCAGGCCCCACTCCAGGTTGTCGGCGCGTTCCTGCCCCACTTTCATGGAAAGCAGGTCGGCGGCCTGGGTATAGCCGGTGATGCAGGCCGCCATCCCGCCGCTGGTGCCGGGAATCGGCAACGGATAGATGGCCTTGGGGGGAAGGAAGTCATTGCCCCGCTCGAACTCGCCCATGGCGTGCTCGATGGCGGGGATGGCGGCCTTGATGTCGATTCGGGAACCGATGTCCTTGCGGGTCAGAATGATTGTTTCTCGAGCCATGGAATCATCCTTTCGAATGCCTTCTCGATCTGGTCCATGGAAGTGGCGAAGCTGATGCGCAGGGCGTTGTTGCAGGATTGGCCGAATGCGCCCCCCGGGATGGTGCAGACCCGAGCTTCCCGGAGCATCTGCATGGCCACTTCGAAGCCATCGGCCCCGTCGGGAAGAAAGGGCATGATGAAGAACGCGCCTCCCGGCGTGTAGCCGGTGAGCGCCGGCGTCTGATCCACCAGTTCCACGATCCGGTCCCGGCGCCTCCGGTATTGTCGGACCATTTCGTCGACGCAACCCTGGTCCCCTTCCAGAGCCGCCACCACGGCCCACTGGGAAGCCGTGTTCTCGGTGGTGCTGATGAACATGTGGTAACGCTGAAGGTCTACGATGTTCCGGGCGCTGGAGATGGCCCACCCCAGGCGCAGGCCGGCCATGGAGTAGGTCTTGGACACGCTGCTGGCCACGATCACATGATCCAGCGCCGGCGAGCAGGTCAAGGCGCTGGCGTACTCCACTTCGTCGAGAATGAGGCACTCGTAGACCTCGTCGCTGATCAGGGCCAGCCCCCGCTCGGCCGCAGCCTCGCTGATGGCCCGGATCGTCTCCGCGGGATAGATGGCCCCCGTCGGGTTCCCCGGAGAATTGATCATGATGGCGCAGGTGCGCTCGTTGATTGCGTCGATCACCGCCTGCGGATCCAACTGGTACCCTTCGCCGGCCGTGGTGACCAGGGGCCGGGGGATGGCTCCGGCCATGCGAATGATGTGGACCAGGATGAAGACCGGCTCCACTACGATCACCTCCATGCCCGGTTTGACAGCGGCGGTGAGAGCCATGAACATGGCTTGGCAACAGCCGGTGGTGATGAGGACATTGTCGGGTCCGAGCTCGATGCCGTAACGGAGGTTGTACCAGCCGGCAACGGCCTCCCGGAGCCGGGGCAGTCCGGCGTCCAATTCATATCGCGTCTTGCCCTCCCGGAGCGCTTGGACGTGCGCCTCGACGATGTGGGAGGGAGTGGGAAAATCGGGCTGGCCGATGGAGAGATGAACCACGTCCTCCATGGCGGCCGCGGTGTTGAAGTACTTGCGAATGGGAGAAAACGGAAGCTCGGCCAGACTCGGATTCCAGTCGATGCCTGTGGTCATGAGCCCTCTGCGCCTGCGTACCAGCCCTTCGCGGTCCGTCTTGGAAATGCGAATTGCGCAAATGCTCTATCAAGCCCCATGTCGTGTCAAGAAACCTCGGGAAGCATGCTGAATCCTCTCGCACGGCGAAACGCACGGAGTCGACATGGTGATACGGAATAGCCGGATTCGCGGTTTCGCGAGCGACACCAATGCGGGGATCTGCCCCGAAGCCTGGGAGGCGCTGGACCGCGCCAATCGGGGACACGCTCCCGCCTACGGCTTCGACTCCCATACCCAGGAGGCGCGCGCCGCGATTCAGGACGTTTTCGCCACCGATTGCCTCGTCTACTTCGTCTTCACCGGTTCGGCCGCCAATTCGCTGGCCGTGGCTCACCTCTGCCGCAGCTATGAGCTGGCCATCTGCCATGAGACGGCCCATCTCGACCTGGGGGAATGCGGCGGGCCCGAGTTCTTCAGCGGCGGCTCCAAAATTCTGCCCCTACCCGGAGAGCACGGGAAACTGGACGCCGCCGGCATCCGGAACGCGGTCGAGACCCGGACCCGCGACTTCCAGTATCCCGCGCCGCGGCTCGTCAGCCTGACCCAGGCCACGGAGGCGGGAACCGTCTACAGCCTGGAGCGGCTGCGGGAGATCTCGCGTCTTTGCCGGGAGCTGGGACTCCGCGTCCACATGGACGGGGCCCGTCTGGCGAACGCCCTGGTCCACCTGGGTTGCGAGCCGGCCGACACGACCTGGAGAGCGGGGGTCGACGTCCTCTCCTTCGGCTGCACCAAGAACGGACTGCCCCAGGGGGAGGCCGTGGTTTTCTTCGATCGGGAGCTGGCTTCGGGCTTCGAGTACCGTTGGAAGCAATCGGGCCAGGTCGCTTCCAAGATGCGTTTCCTGTCGGCGCCCTGGACGGCCCTGATCAAGAGCGGCGCCTGGCTTCGCAACGCCCGGCACGCCAATGCCTGCGCCGCCCGGCTGGAGCGGGGCCTGAGACGGCTGGAGGGCATCTCCATCGCCTATCCCCGGGAGGCCAACGGCGTGTTCGTTCGGCTCCGGCCCGCCCTGGCGGAGGCCCTCAGGAATCGGGGCTGGACGGTGGGAATCATGCCCGGCGGCGCCGCCCGCTTCATGTGCAGTTGGGACACCCGGGACGAGGACGTGGATGCCCTGATCCGCGATTTCCGGGAGCTGGGAGCCGACCCGGCGCTCACTTGATTCGATGATCATCGACACCGTCGTCACGCACCCCGATTGGGCCGCCGCCTGGGGCAATTGGGGGAGGGTCGGAGTCCGCAGGATCGCGGACGCCTGCGCCGCCGCAGGAATCCGCAGGGTCTACTGGCGAGCCAACTGCGGCTCCCGGGTCTTCTACCCCAGCCGTCTCGAGGACACCTTTCGGGGTGAGGACCGGGAAGCGTGCGAGGTCCCCGAATACTGGAAGGTCACCCTGGCCGAGACCGACTACTCGACCTGGAACCTGCTGGAAGAGGCCGTGGAGTGCACTCTCGGAGCCGGTTTGGAGCCCTGGGTCTGGTACAGCCCCTACGAAGAGTCCCACGGCCAGGTTTCGCTGACCCGTTTTGCCCGGGAGCATCCGGAGTTCCACGCGGTGGCCCGGGACGGTCATCGCAGATCCTCCCGGCTCAGCTTCGCCTATCCGGAGGTGCGCCGCCACAAGCTGGCCGTGGTCGAAGAGCTCATGTCCTACGGCTTCCGGGGCGTTCTACTGGACTTCGTCCGCCAGTTGCCCCGGATCGACGAGAACCTGCCTCCGCAACTGGACCTCCACGGCGTCTGCCGTTACGGCTATGAGGAGCCGGCCCTGGAGAGTTACCGGCGGACCCACGGAGTCGATCCCAGGGAGCAGCCCAACCACAGCGATGCCTGGATCCGCCACCGGGCTGGGTACGTCACCCGGTTCATGGCGGAGCTCAACCGGCAGCCGAGGAACGGCAGTGGCGAATACCCGGTGAGCGTACTGGTGTCGCCGGAGAGCCCGCTAAGCCAGGTCCTTCCGGACTGGCCCCGCTACGTCCGTGACGGACTCCTGGAGGAGACGAGCCTCTGGAGGATCCGGACCGACGCCTTGCGGGGCGCGCTGGTGGACTGGACGTCGTGGCTCGCCGGGGGCCTGTGCCGGGAGGCGCACATCATGTTGCCCGAATGGAATCTGGCCCGCCTCGACCCGGAGGAGGTGAAACGCCAGATCCGCCACGCCAGGCGCTCGTCCGGCGGCGGAAGCGGCATCCTGGCCGGAATCTACTGCTACAACATGGACCAGCTCGGACTCGTGGAGGGTTCGGCGCGGTTGGAAGCGGGTGTTCGGGCGGCTGGTGAAGCGGGAGCCCGGGCCGTCGTCCTCTGGGAGTCCACCTCCATCGAGAGCTGGTCGGGATGGGACAAATACCTCCCCTCGGGCCTCTGGGCCACCGTGGCCAGGCTCGCCGCGGAGGCTTGATCCTCCGGCGCCGGTTCCGCTACCATGGCGGCAGTCGACCGCAGGGGCCGGCGTCCATAATCGTCTTATTCCCGTCTTCGAGCGCCCTCGGGCCGGGAGCCATGCACCGGAAAAAAGGAGTCGTCATGAGCAAGTCATCCATCAGCCGCCGTCGGTTTCTGTCTCGTTCCGCTGGAGCAGGGGCAGGACTGGCCGTCGCCGGTTTCCCCGGGATCGCCAGCGCCCGCAACGTGAACAACCGGCTCAACGTGGGGATCGTGGGTCCGGGCGGCCGCGGCACAAGCCTCCTCAAGAACTTTTTTGCCGACAACAATCGCTTCAACGCTCACCTGACGGCGATCGCCGATCTCTGGAGCTACCATCGGGACAAGGCCTCCAAGTTCGTGACGGAGAACCAGGGACAGGCCCCCAAGGTTTACCGTCACCACGAAGAGATCCTGGCCGACGCCGACGTGGACGCCGTCATCATCGCCACTCCCGACCACGCCCACGCCCAGGTCTTGACGGCGGCCGCCAAGGCCGGCAAGGACGCCTACTGCGAAAAGCCCATGTCCAATGTCCTGGCAGAGGCCAACGACGCCCTCGACGCGGTCAAGAAGGCCGGAACCATCGTTCAGATCGGGACCCAGAGGCGCTCCTGGCCCAAGTACCGGCAGGCGGCCAAGATGATCGCCGACGGCATCATCGGCGACGTGGTCAAGGTGGATATCCTCTGGAACGCCTACAGCCCCTACCGTTGGGCCGGGCGAGCCGAGCAGCGCGCCATGGTCAAAGAGAGCGACGTGGATTGGAAGAGCTGGCTCATGGGAAGGCCCGATCGTCCCTTCGATGCCAGGATCTTCCGCTGCTTCCGCCTCTGGAAGGACTTCTCCAGCGGCATCATCGACCAGTGGATGACTCACGGCATCGACTTGGCCCACATGTTGGCCGGGGTGACGACGCCGTTGAGCGCCGTGGCCCACGGCGGCATCTACCGGTACAAGGACTGGAGAGAGAATCCCGACACCTTGGAAGCGGCCCTGGAATATGAGAAGGACGGCAAGAAACTCCTGGCCGTCTACTCCACCAATCTCATCAACGGCTACGGGAAGGCGACGCAGGTCCACGGGACCCTGGGCAGCTTTTCACCCGGCGGCGGGATGGACTGGAAACAGGGCAAGGAGGAGCCCAACGCCGATCCGTCTCACGGTTGGCGATTCACCGGCAAGGGCGTCAAAGCCGACGGGAAGGTTGCCGACATGGTCGAGGTGCCCGATGCTCCGGGCGAAGTCAGCCACATGGCCAATTGGCTCGATGCGGTTCGCCAGCGGGACGCCAAGAGGCTCTACTGCAACGTCGACCACGGTTACGCCCATTCCATCGCCTGCATCATGTCCAACGATGCCTACTGGGCCGGAAGGCGCATGACCTTCGATCCGGTGAAGCGGACCATCCAGGCGGGTTGAGCGGGAGCGGGAGCGGCGGTTTCCTAACCGCCGGACTCCCTTTCCTAACCGCCGGACTCCCTCCGGAGAAAGCGTGGGCGACTGGAAGTCGCCCCTCCAGACTAAACGAGCCGCCGGAACCCGGTGTGTTTCACCGGACCGCCGATCCGCGGCTCGATATCCCCCTTCTGAATCGCCTCAGCCAGTTCTTGGAACACCGGCTCGCAGGCCTCCAGGAACTGCTCCACATGCGTCTCCTGGTGGGCAAACGTGGGATAGAATCCCCCCGCCACGAGGAAACCCAAATCCAGCATGCGCACGGTCCAAAGGGTCTGGAGAGCGGCCGCTTCAGGGTGGTCGAAATGGTAGAAGGTGAGGGCCGGATGACCGGTGGCGCCGAAGGGAACGCCGCATCGGTCTGCCAGCTCCTTCAGTCCCTGCCGCGCCGCCTCCCCGATCCGGGCCACGTGTGAACGAACGTCCACCCGCTGGAACTTGCGGATGGTTGCCAGCGCCGCCGTCGGACCCACCGCCTCCGTCCAGAGCGCGCTGGAGATGAAGCTGTTCTGGGCGGCCTGCATGATGTCGCGCCGGCCCACCACCGCCGAGATGGGGTGCCCGTTTCCGGTGGTCTTGGCGAAAACCGCCATATCCGGCTCCAGCCCATATTTGAGATGGGCGCCTCCCAACCACAGCCGCCAGCCGATGGTGATCTCGTCCATGATCAGGCAAGCTCCGCAGCGGGTGGCCAGTTCACGAATCTCTTCCAGGAAACCGGGATCGGGATCGAAGTTGCGCGTCGGCTCCATGACGATGGCGGCCAGATTCGAGCCGTGCCGGTCCACGATGGCCCTGAGTTCCTCGATCCGGTTGTAGGTGAAGGGCATGGCGGTGCCGGCGAGTCCGCTGGGCACTCCGGCCGGTTCCAATCCCGGCATCAGGTGCCCGCCTCCCAACCGGTCCACCGTCTCCTCGCTGGGGTCCACCGGAATGTTGGCGGCCAGATACCAGTCGTGCCAACCGTGGTAGCCGCAGAAGGCCACCTTGTCCCGTCCGGTATAGGCCCGGGCGATCCGCACCGCGATGGTCATGCTTTCTCCACCGAGGCGCCCGAACCGGACCATTTGAGCCCAAGGGTGGAGCTCCAGCACCAGCTCGGCCAATTCCACCTCGTCGGGAGGATTCAAGGAAGACATGCAGCCATTGCGGACCCGCCGGATCACCGCTTCGGTAACATCGGGGTCGGCATAGCCCAAGAGCGTGGCGCCAATGCCGCACATGGACATGTCGATGTAGTGATTTCCGTCCGCGTCCACCGTCTCACAGCCCCGGGCCTCAGTGAAATAGGCGGGCCATTGCCCCGGAGCGGTCATCTCCTGGCGCTTGCCGTAAAGCTGCGTCGCGCCTGGGATGAGCTCCCGGGCCCGGTCGTACATCTTCTGACCCAGGATTCTTTTATTTCCTTTTTTGTTAACTATTTGCAATTTACTATCTCCTAAGTTGCCTGATCTTTTCCAATGACTTCAAGTAAGACTTCGCGCCGGTATTGAAGCGAAAGATATCCAACCACCGGGGCCCGGTCAACAGTCCTGGTTGACCACACCCCATGGCTTCGAGGCCTGGCATGGGGACTCGCGCGCCCGTCCTCGATCCAATATGATGAGTCGCCCTGAGACGGACTCTTCTCCTCTGAATTCGGGAGCCTGACGAACATGGTGCACGACCCCGGGAAGATCTACTCGGCCGCCCTCATCGGTTGCGGCTCCATGGGCAGCTACTGCATGGACGAGCTCCAGGACGCGCCGGGCCGAATCCTGCTTCCTTTCGGACACGCGGAGATCCTGAAGACTCATCCGCGCACCCGGTTGGTGGCGGGTGCGGATCCGGACGGGGAACGTTTGGAGGACTTCGGGAAACGATGGGGGGTCGATGCCCTCTATTCGGACCACCGCGAGATGCTCGAGGCCGAGCGTCCCGAGATCGTCGCCATCGCCAGCCCTCCGGATTTCCACGCTTCCCAGGTCGTCGACTGCGCCGGCAACGGCGTGAAGGGCATTTTCTGCGAGAAACCCTTCACCACCACGCTGGCGCTGGCCGACCGGATGATCGCGTCCTGCCGTGAGAGCGGCACCAGCCTGGCCGTCAACCACACCCGCAGAGGCGACCCTCTGATCCTCCGTTCCCGCCGCCTCCTGGACGAGGGGGGAATCGGGCAGGTCCTCAGCATCGTCGCCACCTGGCCCGGCCGTCTATTCCTGTCGGGAACCCACTGGTTCGACCTGGTGAACTGCCTGGCTGGAGACAAACCGCCGGTGTGGGTCGTGGGACACTCGGAAGATCCCGAAATATCCATGGTGGCCATTCCCACGCAGCGGGGACGGGATCTGGGCGGCAGCCTCTATGCCGTGTATCCGAATGGGATTCGGGCGTTCTTCAACGGCAGGGACAGTCATGCCGGCTACCGGGTGGAGGTGAACGGCACCAAGGGCGTACTCAGCATCGGGACCACCGAAGTCCGCCTCCGGAAGACCAACTCCGGGAGCGTGTTCCGGGAGCTCCTGGAACACCCCTTCCCTCAGATGATGCACCATACCGCGCCCATGGTTTACCTGCTGGAAGACCTGCTGGAGGCGGTGGAAACAAGGCGCGAGCCCCTCTCCAACGGAATCACGGCCCGGAATGCCCTGGAGCTGATCCTGGCGACCCACGAATCCTCCCGGAGAGGCAACGTCAAACTCCAATTGCCCCTTCAGGATCGAGAGACGAGCCCGCCGTTCCAGTGGCAAAAGCCCGACGGCACCACCTTCTACCGCGCCACCGCAAAGGACGGCTCTCCGCCCGCCGATGATTCGTAACCGCAGCCTCCTGGTGGCCAAGCTGGTCGTTCTGCTGGCGTGGACCTCGTCGTGCGCCCCCGGGATCGACCCGAGTGTTGTTCCCGACACCGCCGCCGACCGTTCCGAGAGCCTCCGTTTCGCGTGGCAGGGGGATCTGACGCCCATGTGGCACCCGTCCGGATACGAAACCTTCAGTCAGGCCGTCATTTTCTTTCTCGTCTTCAACAAACTGGTGCGGCTCGGTCCGAATCTGGCGACCATACTTCCCGACCTGGCCGAGAGTTGGGAGGTTTCGCCCGACGCCCGCATCTTCACGTTCCGCTTGCGGCAAAACGTCCACTGGCACGACGGCGAGCCCTTCACGGCCCGGGACGTGGTGTTCAGCTTCAGCCGTCAGCTCCTGGAGCCCTACCGGTACGTCAAGTACGCCGGGGCGATCGCCGGCGCGGAATCCTACGAGGACGGAAACTCCGACCGGCTCGAGGGTCTGGAGGCACTCGACGACTTCACGGTCCGAATCACGCTTCGGGGACCCGACGTCACGTTCCTGCAGAAGCTAGCCGAACCGTCCATGGTGATCATGCCGGCTCACCTCCTGGCGGGAATCGAGCCGGACGCCGTGCAGTCGGCTTCCTTCACCACCACTCGTCCAGTGGGCACCGGCCCCTTTCGTTTCGTGAAATACCTGACCGATCTCTACGTGGAGTTGGAGTCGAACCCGGACTACTTCCGGGGGGCTCCTTCCATCCGCAAGGTCTACATGAAGCGTCTCCGGCCCGAGGTGACGGTGGCGCAATTGGAGAGCGGCGAGCTGGACCTGGGAATGCGGCTTCAGTTGCTGGACTACGACCGGTTGGCGGAACTGTCCCATCTGGAGACGACGACCCGTCCCGGCATCGGCATGATCTCGGTAGGATTTCCCCTGGACCGCCCCGTGGTTCAGGACCGGCGCTTGCGCCAGGCCATCTACTGCGCCATCGACCGGAAGCTCGTCGCCCGGACCCTCTTCCGGGGCCGGGCCAAACCCATGGAGGGGATCCCGCTGGGCATGGAGCCTGACGCGAGACTGGACCCCTACGAGTATGACCTGGAAAGGGCAAAGAGATTGCTGAGGGCATCGGGCTTCGACACGGCGACGCCCCTTCGCCTCATCTACGACCAGACCTATCCCAGCGCGGCTCAGATCTATCCCATCATCGGGCAGCAGTTGAGAGCCCTGGGCCTGAGGTTGGAGTTGCATGCCATGGAGTCGACGGCGTACATCGCCCGCCGCTACGAGCAGCGGGACACCTACGAGATGTCCGGCTCCCACGGCGGCGCCTACGGCCTTGGGCCTCAGGTGACCTCCACCTACTTCAACTGCCAACGGCACGACTGGCAGTACGGCTATACCAATTGCGACCTGGATCGTTACTTCGAGGAAGCGACGGCTACCGTGGACCCGGACCGGCGGCGCGAGATCTACTTCCAGGCCGCCCGCCTGCTGAACCGGGATCTGCCCATCATGCCTCTCTGGGCGCCCGACGAGGTCCACGCGCGTCACCGGCGGCTGGGGGGAGGCTTCGCTCTGCACCGCGACGCACGCCGGACATTCGGCAACGTCGAGACCTGGGCCCTGAATCCTTAGCGGACCATCCATGGGCCGTTACCTGCTCCGCCGCCTGCTCATCGCGATCCCGGTCCTGTTGGGGATCACCTTCGTCGCCTTCGCCGCCCTGGCCCTCGCTCCCGGAGACCCGATTCTGGCCCGGATCGATCCCAGCATCCTGGCCCAGCAGTCGCCGGAATGGATCGAGGAGCGCCGCCGCGAGCTGGGTCTGGATCAACCGATTCCCGTCCAATACGTCAGGTGGCTGTCGGGCCTGGTCCAAGGGGATCTGGGTTACTCGGTGGCGACCCGCCGGTCGGTGGGCGACGAGCTTCGGACCCGTCTACCCGTCAGCCTGAAACTCATGGGGGCGGCCCTGCTGTTCGGTATCGTCCTGGGAGTTCCATTCGGCGCGCTGGCCGCGCTCAAGCAACACTCGCGGCTGGACTACGCCCTCAGTTCCCTCACCATGCTCCTGATCTCGACCCCGACCTTTTTTCTGGGCCTGCTGGCCATCTACCTGTTCGGTGTCCATCTGCGGCTGCTTCCGACGGGAGGGATGGCGACCCTGGGCGCCATCCCCAACCTGGCCGATCAATTGCGGCACCTGGTGCTGCCGGCCACGGTCCTGGGACTGCGGAACGCGGCATTGCTGATGCGCCACACCAGGAGCAGCCTGCTGGAGGTCCTGCGCGAGGACCACGTGACCACGGCCCGCGGCAAGGGATTGTCCCGGCGGGTCGTCTTCCTGCGGCACGTCCTGAGGAACGCCCTCATCCCCATCATCAGCGTCCTGGGATTCCTGCTGCCGGAATTGGTGGTGGGAGCGGTGATCACGGAACAGGTCTTCGCCTGGCCGGGGATGGGATTCATGGCCGTCCGGGCGGCTGCGGACCGCGACCCCTCCATGCTCATGGGTGTGGTCCTGGTGGTGGGGATCGGAGTCCTGATCAGCACTCTCGCGGCCGACATCGCCTACGCCGTCGCCGACCCGAGAGTCCGTCTCACTCAGAAGCAGAAGACATGGATCTGACCCGAGACGAACAGAGACCGGCGAGAACCCGCCGGGGTCCCGGCCCCTGGGCGCGATTCCTCCGCCACCGGCTCGCCTGCGGCGGTGCGATATTCCTGGGAGTCATCATCCTGGCCGCCCTTCTGGCTCCCTGGGTGGGCCGGCATGACCCCTTCCACACGGAACTCGAGCATCTCAACCAGGCGCCCGACTCGGTCCATTGGCTGGGAACGGATCTGATCGGAAGGGACGTCTGGAGCCGCGTGATCCACGGCAGCCGCACCTCGCTGACCGTGGGAATCCTGGCGGTCGCCCTCTCCACGCTGATCGGTTCGCTGTTGGGAGCGCTGGCGGGATATTCGGGCGGTCCCGTCGATCAGGCCGTCATGAGGGCCACCGAAGTCATGATGAGCATCCCGGTCCTGCTCATGGTGATGCTGTTCGTGTCCCTCCTGGGTCCCAGTCTCGCTTCGGTCACCCTGGTCATCGGGCTGCTGGGCTGGTCCAGCACCTGCCGGGTCGTGCGGGGAGAGGTCCTGGTGCTCCGGGAGAAGGAGTTCATCGTGGCGGCCCGCTCCCTGGGCAACGGCCACGCCCGCGTCATCCTGCGGCACATCCTGCCCAACACCGTGGGCCCACTGAGCGTCATCGCCACTTTCGGCTTCGCCAACGCCATCCTGCTGGAGGCGGCCCTCAGCTTTCTGGGCCTGGGAGTTCCCCCTCCCACGCCGAGTTGGGGCGGGATGCTCAACGAGGCCCAATCACCCACGGTCCTGGCCGGCATGCCCTGGCTCTGGATGGCGCCCGGGGCCGCCATCGCGCTGACCGTGCTGGCCGTCAATTTCATCGGCGATGGACTGAGGGACTCGGCGGACGTCCGCTCCCTCTGAGCCGGAGCGCTCCGGTCCGCCAGCCTCAATTCTCCACCAGACCCAGTTCCCTGGCCTTCCGCCGGATGTGGCGCATTCGATCCAGGACCGGGACCAGCCGCGCACCGTCGGGCGTGGCACGGGCCAGGTGGAAGAACTCGTAGAGATCGAAGCCGGCGAAGCGGCGGTCCCGCCAGGTCCGCTCCATGTCGCCGACATACTCCTCGATGGGGATGGCCCGGGCCACGTACCGGTTCAGGTAGACCGGCAGGGCCAGACGATCCGTCACCCCCAGGACCTCGGAGACCACCGGGTCGGCCAGGATGTTTGTCAGCTTGCTCCTCCGGGCGGGAGTTCCGTCCAACGGATCCTCCGCGGCCTCGTACCAACTGGATCTCAGGGTCACGGCGTCGGCGAGTCCTTCTTCCAGCCACTGACGCCAGGCGAAGTGGACGTTGGCCGGGAAACCCATGAGCTGACCGAAGACGGGATCGGGGCGGAAGGCCTCGGTGTGGACCTGCACCTGGAAGAGCTTGCCGGCTCTCCGGGTCATGGCGCTGGCGTCGCGGACGAATCGGGTGTAGGCCTCGCCGCGGAGAGCGCCCAGGAGGTCCGGATCGAAGTCTTCGCGCCTGATGTCGACACCGTAGCGTTTACGGTAGGCCTCCACTACGGGCGGGTTGAACCCGTACTCATAGGGCTCGTCGGTGAGGGTTCCATGGGCCGACACCCGGAGCACCACGCCGTCGACCCCCTTCTCCAACATGCGGTTGACCCGCCAGTTCCAGAGTCGCTGCACCTCGGGATGGAACTCGCACGGCGCGGCCGGAAGATATTCGTTCTTGCCCCGGGCGAATGCAATGAAACCGCCTCCGGCCCCCCGGCCCAGCTCGGCGCGGTGTTCATGCCAGGAACTGGTCTGCGATCCTTCCGGCGTCGTCCCTTCGGCGCCCGGTCTGCGAACGCCATCCAGATGGAACCGGCGGGTGCCGTAACCCGAGTCGAACTCCAGACCGTAAGTCCGAAAGTCGCGCGGCCGAACCCAGGTGGCGTCGCCGGTGGCCACCACGATGGGCAGAGGTTCGCGATCCGGACCGAAGACCTGGATCATTCCCAGAGCCGTGTTCTCGAAGTCGGCGGGTCCAGCTTTGAAGTTTGTGGCCAACACCAGATAGCGATCTCGAAGATCGAGGCCGGTGAGATTGAGAACCCGGACAGGATCTCCTTTCTCAGAAACTGTTTGCCCGTAATAGTCTCGAATTTTTTGGAAGCAGGGCTCCACCGTCTCTTCGAGCCGGAAGCCCATCCGCCGGCGCCGGTAGCGGTAGTTGTCCGGACTGCTCCAGATCTCCAGATGCCGGGCCCGGATCCGGGTGGGGGAATCGTCCCGCTTGATCAGGCGGATCTGGCGGATGGGAAGGGACTGAAGGTCCGGTGGACCCTTGAGGGGACGGCGTTGAATCCGGGTGTGGGGAAACCGCTCCATGAAGGGGTTGAAGCACTGGAGGCTGCCCCCGATCCGGCTCATGGGGGTGTCGGGATCCGATTCGGGAGAGCCTTCGGGAAAGGTGGCCGACATCCCGGTGTGGTAGGGCTTCAGGACACCGAAGATCTCCAGCCCGCGCCGGTGAGCCGCCCCCACGGCGGCTTCCAGCGGCTCGCCGACGGCCGCCAACGTGCGGGGTCCGTACTTCGCCCAGGGGGTGCGAAGCATGTTGGTCCCGGCGCCGTACCGGTGCTGCTCCAGGTCTCCCAGGTACTGCCAGTAAACCCGGCTGACGCCCAGGCGGCGGGCCTCCCGCATCATCAGGTCCAGGGTGCGGGGCGTGTAGAGGCCCCGGCCCCCGTCGCCGAAGAAGTCCACCGTCATGGAGAGCTTGAAAGGCGGCTCCCGGTCGACCCGAACCGTGGGCATTGAGTCCCGGCCGTCAGGAGATATGGGCGCCCTGGGTCTCCACGTAAACGGCGTAGAGGGATTGGCTGGCGGTCATGAAGAGGCGGTTCCGTTTCCGGCCGCCGAAGCAGACATTGCCGCAGATCTCGGGGAGGCGGATCTGCCCGATGCGTTCTCCGTCCGGCGCGAAGATGTGGACTCCGTCGTAGCCGTCTCCGACCCAGCCGGCGCTGGCCCAGATGTTGCCGTCCACGTCCGCCCGGATCCCGTCCGCGAATCCCGCCTTGCCGTTCAACTCCATGGAGGTGAACTCGCGGCCGCCGGAGAGGCGTTTCCCGTCGACGATATCCCAGACCTTGATGTTCTTGGGCGCTTCCGGGTAGTGGGAGGCGCCGGTGTCGGCCACATAGAGCATCTTGTAGTCTGGAGAGAAGCAGATCCCGTTGGGCTTGAAGATCTCGTCGGTCACCTTGTCCATCCGGCCGCTCACGGCATCGATCCGGTAGACGGCTTCCTTGATGTGGAGCGTTCCCTTGTGCCCCTCATAGTTCATGAGGCTGCCGTATCCCGGATCGGTGAACCAGATGGCGCCGTCGTCCGGATGCACCACCGCGTCGTTGGGTGCGTTGAGCGGCTTCCCTTCCCACTCGCCGGCCAGCACCGTCGCCGTGCCGTCCGGCTCGTAGCGGACCACCCTCCGGGTGCCGTGCTCGCAGGAGATCTGGCGTCCCTGGTAGTCGAACGTGTTCCCGTTGCTGTTGCCCGAGGGGGACCGGAAGACGCTCACGTGTCCGTCCTCGTCCAGCCAGCGCAGTTGGCGGTTGTTGGGAATGTCGCTCCAGACCAGGTAGCGCCCCACCCCGCTCCAGGCGGGCCCCTCCGCCCAAAGGGTTCCGGTGTAAAGACGCTGGATGGGGGTATTCCCCAATTTGTAGCGGGCGAAGCGTTGGTCCAGCACCACGATGTCGGGATCCGGATAGCGCACCGGCTGCGCCGAGGGACCATATTCCCGGCCCAGGACGGGAACCGAGGCCGCCGCAGCCGCCAGGAAGGAGCGCCGCCCCCACCGGTCCCATCGGTAGGACGAAGTTCTCGCCGTCTGAACTTGTTTTGGTGTCAATTCCGCGCTGGCGCCTGCCTTCATGTTGAACCTCCCCCCTCAGCATGGCACATCCATTCGCGAGGATGAAGCAGGGGCACTCCTTGAGAGGGCGCCCTCTTTCGTTTCACAAACTAGAAAACGAGTTGGCCAAGAGCAAGCACCAGCGTCACGATGCCGGCAGCCATGACCCGGAGCCAGCGGTAGAGAGTCTTGAACTCCTCGGCCACTTCGGCCTTGATCTCAAGGATGTCCCGCTTCGTCGCCAAGTGGAAGGAACTTACATCCAAAGAGACCCTTGATGTTGGGCAATCCGACATCTATCAGATACTCGCCTGCGCCCAAGCATACAACGCCAAACGTCTCCTTCTTCTATACCCCTGGCTTGAGGAATTGGAAAAGGAGGGATTCCTCAGACGTTGGCGCGCGACCGGATCCCCCCGTCGATTGGATATCGCGGCAATCAACGTGAGTCGACCGGATTCAGTCGTTAGTACTCTACGCCGAATGGCCAAGCGGGAAGCGTGGTGATCCTTGGTCGAGACGTCACACGGAACTCCAGCGGCCAAGAAGCACGACATTGCCGCCACCGGATGCTCGACGTATATAGCGTTCATCTGCAGTGACGAATATCCCGTCTCGAAGCAATGCAACCGCGTGGTAGGCAGCATCGTAAAACGTGACGCCGTAGGCAATGGCAAGTTCCACGGTTTGCTCCCGCCAACGTTCGTCGGGCCGCACTTCCGTCAACTGAAAATCGACCAGCGAAGTCAGAAGATCGTTGGCCTGATCGGGGAACCGGCGGACCAGAGTATTCCCCACTTCATAGAGCCAGAGTTGCGGGACGGCCAACTTAATGGCACCGGCTCGGGCTTCGTCAAGCAACGACAATGCAGACGCGGTGCCCGGCTCATCGTCGCCGGGCAGGACCCACTTGAGCAGCACCGAGGCGTCAGGGACGACTACGCTGATGGCCGTCGCTCCCGGTCTTGTCGAAGCCAACGGACCACTTCGTCGGTGCTGACCGGTGGCATCGTGGCGCGCAACTCATCCATCTTGGCGGCGGCGTCCAAACGTTTGCGCAGCCGTACCCATTCCAGAATCGCGACACTGACGGCTCGACTGCGTTCGCCGCGAGGCAGCTTCGCCAACACGTCCCACGCTTCATCCTGAACAACAATGTTGACTCTATGGGACATCGGACCTGATCCTCCGCTCTGCTCATGCATTTATACCATTGCCCATCAACCGTCAGATTCCCGGCAACGCTCGCAGCCGGCGAAATGGATGGACAACGTGCCGGGAAGAGAGTCCCCTCTCTCTACTCCGTCGGCCTTCTCGATTCCCGTCGCCGTGTCGCCTCCATGATCGGGAGATTCGCCTCGGTGGGGATGTAGATGGTCTCGCTGGAGCCGTCCTGGAGTCCCTGAATCCAGAGATATCTCAGGTAGGCTTCGTTCCCTTTGAGGCTGTCCCCAATGATCCGGTTGGCCTCCGCCACTCCCTTGGCCCGTTCGATCTCCGCCTGGCTTTCGAACTTTGCCGATTCGAGTCTGGCCTTGGCCTCTTCCACTCTCACCTTGCGACTGGACTGAGACTCCCGCAGCTTGGCCTCCCCGGCCAGCCCCTGCTCCCAGACCTTGTATTTCGGGCAACCGTACATACCACCCACGATGAAGAAGATCACACCCCACGACACCACCGTTCCATACACCCAACCTTCCGTCTTGTAGTCCATGGCCTGCCTCCCTTCCAGAAGTCCCTGTGGTCACCGGTTTTCGACAACAACTCCAATCGCTATAACGTCCAAGCGGGAGAAAAACGCGACGCGAAAATGTCGAGCCGGACCGGCCGCCCCGGGTCGATTGCTCCGGCGCCGGCCGCTTGCCCATGGCTGGCCGAATCGGGTTAGAATCGGCGAATGCCGAAAAAGACGGACCCCAAAGCGGCGGGAGATGCCCGGCCGTCCCGGTCATTGGACTTCCTCCGGGCGATTCTCGAGGACGACCTGAAGACCGGACGCTTTCAGGGCCGCGTCCAGACCCGATTTCCTCCCGAGCCCAACGGCTACCTCCATATCGGGCACGCCAAGGCCATCTGCCTCGACTTCGGATTGGCCGAAGAGTACGGGGGTCTCTGCAATATGCGCTTCGACGACACCAATCCCACGAAGGAGGAGCGGGAGTACATGGTGAGCATCCTCGAAGACGTGCGCTGGCTCGGCTTCGACTGGGGGGACCGCCTCTACCACGCCTCGGACTATTTCGAGCAGCTCTACGAATTCGCCTGTCAACTCATTCGGGACGGCAAGGCGTATGTGGACAGCCTCACCGCCACCCAGATCCGGGAATTCCGGGGCACTCTCACCGAGCCGGGCCGCAACAGCCCCTATCGGGAACGGACGGTGGAAGAGAACCTGGACCTCTTCGAACGGATGAGGAATGGGGAGTTCCCCAACGGCACTCACGTGCTCCGGGCCCGCATCGACATGGCTTCAGGCAACTTGAACCTTCGAGACCCGGTCATGTACCGGATCCTCCATGCCTCCCACCTTCGAACGGGAGACAAATGGTGCATCTACCCGACCTATGACTTCGCCCACGGCCAGTCCGACTCCCTCGAGAAGGTGACTCATTCCATCTGCACCCTGGAGTTCGAAGACCATCGTCCCCTTTACGACTGGTTTCTGGAGAACCTGGGAATCTACCGCTCCCAGCAGATCGAGTTCGCTCGCCTCAACATCACCAAGACCATCTTGAGCAAGCGAAAACTCTCCCGGCTGGTGAAGGAGGGCTACGTGAGCGGCTGGAACGATCCCCGCATGCCGACGCTGTCGGGGATGCGCCGCCGGGGCTACACGCCGGAAGCGATCCGGGACTTCTGCGCCAAGGTCGGGGTCTCCAAGAAAGACAGTATCGTGGAGGCGCAGATGCTGGAGCACAGCCTCCGCCAACACCTGAACCAGACTTCCCCCCGGGTCATGGGCGTGCTCCGTCCGCTCCGGGTGGTCATCGAAAACTATCCTCCCGACCAGGTGGAGGAGTTGACGGCCATCAATAATCCCGAGTGTCCCGAGGCGGGGGTCCGGAAGGTCCCCTTCTCACGAGTCCTCTACCTGGAGCGGGAGGACTTCATGGAGGACCCGCCCCGCAGATTCTTCCGGCTGGCCCCCGGACGCGAGGTCCGACTGCGCTACGCCTACTTCATCACCTGCGTCGGCGTCGTCAAGGACGACGAGGGACGAGTCGTGGAGTTGCGCTGCACCTACGACCCGGCAACGCGGGGAGGAGATGCGCCCGACGGACGACGGGTCAAAGCCACTTTGCACTGGGTCTCCGCCGCCCACGCCGTGAACGCTCAGGTTCGCCTTTACGACAGCCTGTTCACCAAGGACAACCCCTACGACGCCGGCGCCGGTTCGGACTTCATCTCGAACCTCAACCCCGAGTCTCTAAAGGTGCTCGAGAACTGTAAATTAGAGCCCAGCCTCGTCGATGCCCAGGGTGGGCGGCGGGTGCAGTTCGAACGGCTGGGGTATTTCTGCGTGGATTCGGAGGATTCGTCTCCCGGGCGGCTGGTCTTCAATCGCACCGTGACCCTGCGGGACGCCTGGGCCAAGATCCGGAAATCCCGGAAAAAGGTGGCTCGGAAGCGGCGCCGCGGCCGACGCTAGCAGCCCGGAAAACTGATCAGCAGTAGAGGCAGCGGATGTCTTCGAAGACCGTCGATTCGTCGGCCTCGGTCAGTACGTAGTCGATGACCACCCGCAGAGCCTTGTCCTGATCTCCCAGATCGTACTTGTCGGCCATCTGCTTGAGCCAGTCCACGTGATTCGGATTCAATTGATAAATCGCTTCGACCTTGGGTCCAGCCATCAGAGCGCCCTCCTGAAATAATCCAACATCAGCACCAAAAAACGCCGCGGCCAGCGGCGGCCCGAGGCCGCTACCATTCGCCGTGCTTGTATCGCCTGGCCCAATCGACCCCTTGCCAGCTCATGAGCTTTCGGGGCCGGACGAACAACAGCCACCTGGGCTCATTCAGAGTCGGAACCAGATAGTCCGGTCCCCGGTGTCCCAGATAGCGCAGTGACATTCTGCGGGCGATCTCGACCCATCTGCCGCCGACGTTGGGCTCTTCCAGGACCTCGGCCTCGCCCCGTACCAGGACCCTCCGATTGTAGCGGGTGGAGTCGTCGATGCACAGAAACACCCGGGATTCCCGTTGAATGTGCCTGGCCCAGGCGGAACGGGCTCGTGGAATGATGTAGAAGCCGCCGTCACTGTACTCGAACCAGCACGGCACCACATAAGGCCATCCCTCCCGGTCGAGACAACCGAGCCGGCAAATGGGGTCTCCGGACAGGAATTCCTCCAGCTCCGCCGGGGACAGCTTCCCTACCTTACCCCGCCAGCTCCGGTCTTCGTCCGTCTTTCGACCCATCGCCGGATCACCATAGCCCAGTCGGAGGCGCCTCACAAGGGCTCCGCCAACCGCTGCCAGACAGCGGTTTCGCTCGTCCCCTTCCAGGTCGAAATCAGCGGTTGCCAAGTTCGCATCCGCTGGTCTTTGACGGTATCCTTTTCTTCATTATGGCGCTGACGACTCCTGCGACACCGGGTTTTCTGGACGCCTCCACCGTCGAGGTGCTCCGGGACGTCTCCGGGACCCGGCCTCCCCGTTGCGCCCTCTTCGACTTCGACGGCACGCTCAGCCTGATCCGCGAAGGTTGGCCCCAGATCATGATCCCCATGATGGTGGACATCCTGAAGGAGAGCGGCACCGGCGAGAGCGATGAGGAGCTGGAGCGTGTGGTGACCGACTTCGTCACCGAGCTGACGGGACGCCAGACCATTTACCAGATGATCCGGCTGGCGGAGGAGCTGGGGAAAAGGGGGGGCGCACCTGCCGATCCTCAGGACTACAAGAGCCGTTACCTGGACCTTCTGATGGAGAAGATCCGTCACCGGCGCCTGCGCCTGCGCACCGGAAAGGCCCGCCCCGCCGACTACCTGGTTCCGGGATCGGTTCAGATGCTGCGCGCCCTCCGGGAGCATGGAGTCCAGCTCTACCTGGCCAGCGGCACCGATGAGCAGTACGTCCGGGAAGAAGCCCGCCTCCTGGAGCTGGACGGATTTTTCGGTGGCCACATCTACGGCGCCCGGGAAGACTACGCGAACCACTCCAAGCGAATGGTCATCCAACGAATCCTCCGGGAAAACCGGATCGAAGGCGCCTCGTTGGTGGGCTTCGGCGACGGTTACGTGGAGATCGAAAACGTAAAGTCGTGCGGCGGAGTCGCCGTTGCGCTGGCCACCGACGAAGCCAATCCGGGCGGGGCTCCCGATCCCTGGAAACGAACACGGTTGAGCGCGGCGGGCGCCGACCTGTTGGTGCCCGACTTCCGGGACTGGAAGGTCCTCATCCGCTGCCTGTTCCAGCGAACGTGAATGCCCTTCCCTCAATTCGACCGCAGCCGCCTGCGCCTTCTGCCCCTGAGCCGGCGGACCCACGACCTGAAGGCGGCGGACGTGTCGAAGAGGCCGGAGGGAAGTCGAGAACCTTTCGAGCATCCGGCGCTGCCCCTGCTGGCCAAGCGGATCGTGGAAGCCTCTCGGACGGACCGATCCGTCATTTTCGCCTGCGGCGCGCATGTCCTGCGGGAGGGCAACGCCCCGCTGCTCATCGATCTCATGGAGCGGGGAATCCTGGGCCACCTGGCCCTCAACGGCGCCGGCGCCATTCACGATTTCGAACTGGCGCTGGTGGGGGAGACCTGCGAGAGCGTGGCCCGCTACGTGGCCGAAGGGCAGTTTGGTCTCTGGCGCGAGACCGGGCGCATCAACGAGGCGGCGTCAGCCGCGGCTCGGGACGGGATCGGCCTGGGGGAGGCCGTAGGCCGGATGATCCAGGAGGAGTCCTTCCCGTACCGGCGAGAGAGCGTCCTGGCCGCGGCCTACCGGCTGCAGGTCCCGGCTACGGTCCACGTCTCCATCGGCCAGGACATCATCCACCAGCACCCGGGATTCGACGGAGCCGCCACCGGGGCGGCCTCCTACACCGACTTCCTGATCTTCACCGAGTCGGTGACCCGCCTCCAGGGTGGAGTCTTTCTCAATATCGGGTCGGCCGTCATGGGACCCGAGATCTACCTGAAGGCCCTGGCCATGGCCCGCAACGTGGCTCACCCGGAAGGCCGGCGCATCGCCCGTTTCACCACGGCCGTCTTCGACCTGGTTCCCCTGGGGGACACCTCCCGGGAGGCCGGCAAGTCGGACCCCAGATATTATTTCCGGCCTTTCAAGACCATCCTGGTACGAACCGTGGCCGACGGCGGGGAGAGCTTTTACGTCCAGGGGAACCACGCGGCGACGGTCCCGGCCCTCTACGATCTGGTCCTCGACCGGATTCAGGCAGGGGAGCTCTCAGCAAACGATCCTTCACCGGAATCATGAAGAGACCCCGGCTGGAAGAACTGACGGGCCGGTTCCCCTCGTGCCGGGTCGCCGTCTTGGGAGATTTCTTTCTGGACCAGTACCTGGAGGTCGATCCGGATCTGGAGGAGAGAAGCCTGGAGACCGGAAAGAGTGCCCACCAGGTTGCCGCCGTTCGCTCCAGTCCCGGCGCCGCCGGAACGGTGGCGAACAACCTGGCCGCGCTGGACTGCGGCCGGATCCACGCCCTGGGAATCACCGGGGATGACGGCCCGGGATTCGAGTTGCGGAAGTGCCTGGACCGCATCGGCTGCACGACCCGGGGATTGCGGCGCCGGAAGGCAATGCTGACGCCCACCTACTTGAAACCGAGAGACCTGTCCCGGAAAGAACTATCCGGCGAACACGAGCGGTACGACATCCGCAACCGCGACCCCGTCCCGCCGGATCTCCTCCAGGAGATGTTGGCCGATCTTGAAGGCCTGCTGGATCGTGTCGATGCCGTCATCATCGAGGATCAGGTGGAACAACCGGACCTGGGCGTCGTGACTGCCGAGGTCCGCGACGGCTTGACGAATCTGGCACTCCGTCACCCCCGGGTCATCTTCTGGGCGGACAGCCGGGCCCAGATCCACCACTTCCGCGGCATGATTCTGAAGCCGAACCAGTTCGAGGTGGTGAGGCGTTCCAGTCCCGGACCCGGGGAGAGGGTCCCGATCGATTCCATTCGACAGGCCCTGCCCCGGTTCCGGTCCCGGAACGGCGCACCCATTTGTGTGACCCTGGGTGATGCGGGAGCTCTGGTGACCGACCCCGAGTTGACCCGGGTGCCGGCCGTCCGGGTGGAGGGTCCCCTGGACGTGACCGGCGCCGGCGACAGCTTCACCGCCGGCGCGGTCTTGGCGCTGTGTGGCGGAGCGAGCCTTCCGGAAGCCGCCCTGGTGGGCAACTTGGCGGCTTCGGTCACGATCCGGCAACTGGCCGTCACCGGTACGGCGAAGCCGCGTCAACTGGCGCACCAGTTGACGCGCTGGAGGGAGCAGAACTTGTAGGGGCGGCGATATCAGCCGCAGACTGCTGTCAGGAGAGCATGAACATGATCTTGAAGACTCTGGAATTTGTCGACCCTCTATGGTTGGGACTGGTCTTGGCGATTCTGGCCGGAATGACCGGTTGCACGCCTGCTCCGGAGAAGCCGGCGTCCACACCCCGCTCGATGGTCCTGAAGAATGGACTCTCCCAGGTCACGCTCGACCGCTGGGGAGGGGGCATCATTGATTTCCACTATCTGGACCACGGCGTCAACCCGCTGAGTTGGAGAGCCACGGAGGATATCGAACCGCTGAGTCCGGAAGGACCCAACCTCCAGGGGCACTTCATCTGCTTCGACCGCTGGGGCGCCCCGTCGCCGGCCGAGGAGAAGATGGGGATGCCCTACCACGGAGAAGCTCCCCGGGTGGTCTGGGAACGGCTCGACCCGGGCGCCGGCGAAGCCGCGGACAGCGAGCTCCGGATGGGATGCGAACTCCCCCTGGCGGGGATGGAGGTGAAGCGAACCGTCCGGCTCCAGGAGAATGAGGCGTCCCTCACGGTGACTGAAGCGGTCACCAACGTCCGGGCGGCGGGACGCGTCTACAACCTGGTGCAGCACCCCAGCATCGCTCCTCCCTTCCTGGACGACTCCACCATCGTGGACTGCAACGCCTCCCACGGGCTGGTCCAGGAGGAACCGGTGCCCCAATCGACCGACGACGCCGACCGGTGGCCCCGGATCTCCATTGGGGGAACGCCGGCGAACCTTCGTTTCTTCAACAGCACCGACGACGGCTCCTCGGGACACGACGTCACCGCGTTCATCTTCGACCCCGGAGTCGAGTACGGATGGGTGACGGCCGCGACGCCTTCGGCCGGTCTTCTGGTGGGTTATCTCTGGAAGATCTCCGAGTATCCATGGCTGAACATGTGGCGTTACCGGCACCAGGGGAAGGTGAGTGCCCGCGGGCTCGAGTTCGGGACCACGGGGATCCACCAACCATTCCCGACCCTCCTCGAACTGGGGAAAGTGTTGGACAAAGGAGTCTACGAATACCTGGACGCGGGAGAAACCCACACCCGGAGCTACATCCTGTTTCTGGCGCGGATCCCCAACGACTTCCGGGGCGTGGCGTCTGCCGAATACGATGGCGCCCAACTCCGCATCCGGGAGCGCCGCGATGACCAACCCAGGAGCTTGACCGTCGACGTGGGGGCCCTGCCGTAACCGTCCGGGGCCTGGTCGACCGACAACGAAAGGAGGACCGGCGGTTTCCTAACCGCCGAACTCCCGTGTGGCATATTTGGCGACGAAGACCGGGCGATTGGAAATCGCCCCTCCGTTTTCTTGGAAGCAAGGAGAGGAATCGATGAAGAGGATGTTCAGTCATCCCCGGCTCAGCCTGATGATGTTCCTGCAGTACGCCATCTGGGGAGCCTGGGCACCGGCCCTGGCCGGATACCTGGAAGCGCAACTGGGGTTCTCGGGGTGGGGGCTGGGACTGATCTACGCGGCCTTTCCCTTGGCCAACCTGGTGGCTCCGTTTACCGGAGGCCAGGTCGCCGACCGCTGGCTTCCGACCCAGGTGGCATTGGCCATCTTTCATCTTCTGGGAGCGGGATTCCTCCTCTGGATGGCGTACACCGAAACCCTGGGCGCCATGTTGATCCTGATGCTCCTCTACTGCCTGGTCTTCGCGCCCACCCTGGCCCTGACCAATGCCCTGGCGTTTCAGCATCTGGCCGACGGACAGCGGGACTTCGGGCCCATCCGGGTCTGGGGCACGCTGGGTTGGATCGGCGCCAATTGGGCTCTGACCGGCATGCGGGTCGCGCTGGACACGGAAGCGGCCGGCTACATCGACACCTTCGTCCTGGCGGCTGCATTCTCCCTGGTCCTGGGCCTCTTCTCCCTGGCGCTGCCCCACACGCCCCCCGCCCGCGAGGCTCCGGACCCGCTGGCCTTCCGGAAGTCGTTCGGGCTCCTCAAGGACCGGAACTACCTCAGCTTCTTCATCATCGCCTTCGTGGTGGCCACCGAGTTGCAGCTCTACTACATCCTCACCTTTCCCTACCTCCAGACCATCGGTCCCACAGTGGGCATCACCTCGGAGAATCTGCCCGCCTGGATGACCATCGGTCAGATCGCCGAGATCTTCACCATGGCGCTGATCCTCCCCTACGCTTTGGCCCGCTGGGGCGTGAGGGTCTCCATGCTGGTGGGCATCCTGGCCTGGCCCGTCCGCTACGTCATCTTTGCGGCCGCCTGGCCGCTGTACGAGACGGCTCCGACTCTGGTCTGGGTCGTGGTGGGCTCACTGGCGCTGCACGGTTTCTGCTACGTCTTCTTCTTCGTGGTGGCGTTCATCTACACGGACATGGTGGCGCCGTCCGATATCCGCGCTTCGGCCCAGTCGCTGATCAACGTGGCGGTCCTGGGCATCGGACTGTTCATCGGGAGCCTGTTCTCAGGCTGGCTCAAGGAGGTGGCCACAGTGGGCGGAACGACCCGCTACGACATCGTGTTTGCCGTGCCCGCAGTGATCACGGCCCTGTGCGCCCTCGTCTTCTGGCGAGTCTTTCGGGAGCCGGACGCCGGCCCCGGATCGGACGCCCGGTCGGGAAAGCTCGCTGCCTGAAAACCTGTAGTTCGCCGGGGGAGCCGAATCCCCCGACGCCGAGCGGGAAGCCGAAGCTATCCGCCGATCCCGGCCAACGTCACGGTCAGCCAGATCAGTCCTCCCACGGCGACCCAGGCCAGACCGAATCCCACCAGGCCCACCAGACCGGGCCGGGGAATCTCCAGTCCACCCGCCGAGATCAGCTTTTCGGTCTCGGCCGGCAAGGGATTCTCCGGGAGGGTGCAAGGCTCGTCGATCTTTTCGCCCTCCCGGACCGGGGTGTGGATGAGCCGGAAAAAATGGTCCAGCTTGGCCCGGGCCACGGGCCGGGTCAGAAAGCTGGTGACCAGGCCGGCCGCCGCGCCGCAGGAGAGATAGATGAGAATCTGGTAGGGCAGGCGGGTCCGGTAGGCCGCTTCGCCTCCCGCTCCTTGGACCACCTGCATGATTCCCGGGACCTGCTCATGGAGCCAGACCCGAACCAGGCCGGGAAGATAGTCGATGTTGAGCTGGAAGAACTGGGAGCTCCCCAGGGCGGCGATGGTCTCGAACGGATTGTGGGTCTGGGTCAGGTACCAGGCCAGAGCGGTGGCCACGGTGGAAGCCCAGACGGCCTTGGCCGTATAGCCTCTCCAGGTGATGCCGAACCAGAAGGCCAGGCCCATGAAGGTGGGAATGGGCTGGATGTAGCGAGTCAGGACCTGAATCACGTTGTCGAACTGGGTCAGCATCAGCAGCGCCAGGCAGACGATCCCGAGGCCGGTCAGGCGCCCGACCCACAGATAGTGGCGTTCACTGCCGCCGGGATGGATGAAGCGCTTGTAGATGTTCTCGGTGAAGAGCCCGGATCCCACCACCATCTGGGCGTCGCAGGTGCTCATCACCGCCGCCAGCAGCGAAGCCATGAGGAGCCCTACGAGCCCGACGGATATGGTGGGCAGAATGTCGTGGGCCGCCCGGCCGAAGACCTGGTTGGCGAAGGCGGCCAGGGTCCCGGGATCGGACTGGACCCGCTGGATCTCGGCGGCCGACAGGTACCCGTTCTCGGGCGTCAGGTAGATGATGATGCAGGCCAGCCCGGTGAAGGTCCAGGCGATGGTGCAGAACCGCTTGATGAAGTTGCCGACGGTAAAGCCGAAGCGCCCCTCGAACTCGGTGCGTCCGGCGCCGCAGACCCCCATGATGTGGGGCTGGACCACGATCCCGATGAGCCCGGTGAGGGAGAGCATCACGACATAGAAGAGCGTGATGGGTTCCTGACCCATGAGGCTGCTCACCTGTTCCGTGACCGTGAGGCTCAACAACTCGGAGCCGCTCCGGCCTGGCACGCCCTGGTGCAGCGCCTCGAATCCGCTGGAGGTCCCGGCCACCCGGGCCGCGGCGTTGAACGCGAAGGGGAGCAGCAGGAAGGAGAAGACGATGGTCAGGACGCCCTGGATGAAGTCGGTGATGATGGCGGCGCCCAGACCTCCGGCCATTCCGTAGAGGACGAAGAGCACCGTCATCCCGGCGACGGCGTATTCCATGGGGAAATAAGGCTTTCCCGTCGCGGGGTCGGTGCCTCCCGCAAGTCCCTCGATCATCTCGCCGCTGCCGTACAGGGCTCCGGCCATGAAGATCACCGACATCATGATCCCCAGGCACGAATAGAGCGTTGCGGTGGAAGAATCGTAACGGGCCTGGAAGAAGTCGCTGGTGGTCAGGGCCCGCATGCGGCGAAAGACGGGCGCGATGATCCAGTAGAAGGGTGTGGCCCAGAGCCACAGAAACTGGTACCAGATCCCGGCCAGGCCGTAGCGGAAGGACCCGGCGGCGACGCTCAGGGCCTGCTCGCTGCTGGTTCCGACTCCGAAGGCGAAGAACATCATGAAGACCTTGCCGAAGCGGCGTCCCCCCATGAAGAAGTCGGTGAGGTCCTTCACCTTCCGGTAGGACCAGAAGCCGATGAAGGAGACGGCCAGCAGGTAGAAGATCAGGACGACCCAGTCCACCCAGTGAAGTCCCAGCCAAACGGTTTGAGTCAGAATCATGGACTACTCTCCCCTTCGACACCCGGGAAGAACGACGCGGACATCCTCTCAGAAAATGGTCAGATAGTCAGGACCCGGAGCAGATCGGTTCCTCCGGGATGGCCGATGGGGACGCCGGCCACCAGCACCACCAGCGCACCCTTTTTCAGACCGACCCGGCGCACGGCTTCCTCCCGTGCCCGGTCGAAGAAGTCGTCGGTCTGCTCCAGGCTTCGGGTGGTCACCGGCTGGACTCCCCAGGTCACGGTCAGGGATCGCCGCGTCCGCTCGTTGTGGACCAGAGCCAGGACAGGCGTCCGGGGCCGGTACTTGGAGACCCGTTTCGCGGTGCCCCCCGATTCGGTGAACGCCACGATCAGGGAGGCGCCCAGTTGATGGGCGGTCTGGCAGGCATTGTAGGAGATGGCGTCGTCGGTCAGAGGCTCCAGGTGGTCCCGCTTGTCCACCAGCATGGCGTCGTAGGGCAGGGCTTTTTCGGCCTCCATCGACACCTCCGCCATGACCCGGACCGCTTCCAGGGGATACCGTCCGATGGAAGTCTCCCCTGAGAGCATGACGGCATCCGTGCCATCGAACACGGCGTTGGCCACGTCCGTCACCTCGGCTCGCGTGGGGACCGGCAGGGAGATCATGGACTCGAGCATCTGCGTGGCCGTGATCACCGGTTTTCCCAGCTCGTTGCACAGGGCGATGAGCTCCTTCTGAACGACGGGTACCCGGGCCAGCCGGATCTCCGTTCCCAGGTCCCCCCGGGCCACGATGATGCCGTCGCTTTCATTGATGATGGACGCCTGATTGGTGACGGCCCGGGAGCGTTCAACCTTCGAATAGATCCCGCCGCCGAATCCCATTGCCAACAGGATCTCACGGGCTTTCGCCACGTCATCGGATGTGGTCACTGTGGATAGCGCGACGAAGTCCGCCTGCTGCCGAGCGGCAAATCCCATTGCGGCCGTCGCTTTTTCGTCGGGAAAAGGCTGGGAGGGCTCGACGCCCGGAGTCGTAACTCCCCGGCCGGGTGTGATTCGACCCGCGGTGAGAGCCTCGCAGTGAACGTCCTCGCCCTGAACCTCCCGGATCTCCAGGGTGATCATTCCGTCATTCAGAAGAACCCGGTTTCCAGGCCGGGCGTCCCGGTGGATTCCCGCAGGTTTCACTGGGACCACGAAGTCTTCCCCATCCGCCCCGTCCTGGCGGCTGGTGAGCGTGACCCGTCGGCCTTCTTTGAAGGAGATGGAACCCGAAGGAACATCGCCCGTCCGGTACTTGGGGCCGGGCACGTCCACCATGATCCCAACGGGTCGTTTCAGTTCCTCGGCGATGGAACGAACGTGGCTGAACGCCGTCGTGTGGTCCTCCATGGTCCCGTGGGCCATGTTGAGGCGGGCCACGTTCATTCCCGCCTCGACCAACTGCTTAATGCTGGTCCGGGATCGTACCGATGGCCCCAAAGTGCAGACGATCTTGGTTCGGGGCCGGCTCCTGGTGGACATCATTTGGGGTTGGGCCGCGTTCGGGTGCCCTGTGGAGTTCAGCTTACTACGGTGGTCTGTAACAAGACCAGAAATAAGACCACTCGGGACCGTGGACCCCTTCAACAATTTGGACTATTCTCACGATTCATTGAAAACGAACGCTCTGATCCTGCTGGCTGTCCTCCTGTTGACGGCCAATACCTCCTGTGAGCAGCACCGGGAAGTCCCTGGGAAACCGGACCAGCCCAACATCCTCCTGATCCTGGCAGACGACGTGGGACGCGAGGTGCTGGGCAGCTACGGCGGCAGTTCCTACTCGACTCCCAACCTGGACCGGTTGGCCCGAACCGGGCTGCGCTTCGAGCATGCCTACAGCATGCCCGTCTGCCACCCCTCCCGGGT
Organism: Acidobacteriota bacterium; assembly: GCA_028874215.1. NCBI lineage: Bacteria > Pseudomonadati > Acidobacteriota > Acidobacteriota bacterium. Next base: position 183,155 of record JAPPLF010000042.1, on the reverse strand, counting down.
CTGTCTCATGACCGGGCGCTACCCCTTCCGGCTGGGTCATCCGGTCTGGGGAACCTTTCCCGAACAATGGGAGGAAAGGACCCTGCCCCAGATGCTGAAGCGCACCGGATACGCCACCGCCATCGCGGGCAAGTGGCAGCTCACGCTGCTCCGGGAAGACCCCGAACACCCCGTCCGGCTGGGTTTCGACCAGTACTGCCTCTTCGGGTGGCACGAAGGACCCCGGTACTACGAACCACTGATTTGGGAGAACGGCCGGGTTCGTGGCGACGTCCGCGACCAGTACGGACCGGACGTCTATGTCCGGTTCCTCACCGAATTCATGGAACGCCACCAGTCGGGTCCCTTCTTCGCGTTCTACTCCATGGCGCTCTGCCACGACGTCACCGACGACCTGGAAGCACCCGTCCCCTTCGGTCCCCGAGGGCGTTACGACAGCTATTCCGAGATGGTGGAGGCCATGGACCAGCGGATCGGCAGTCTGGCCGGAGCTCTGGACCGCCTCGGATTGCGGGAAAAGACCTTGATCCTCTTCACCACGGACAACGGTACTCCGAAGAGGTCCATCATCACTGCCCAGGGCGGGAATCTCGTCCGGGAACCGGTATCGAGCAGGATGGGAGATCGGACAATCCGCGGAGGCAAGGGAGATCTCACCGACGCCGGCACCCGGGTGCCTACGATCGCCAACTGGACCAGGACGTTGTCCCCGGGTCAATCGACCGAAGCCTTGGTGGATTTCAGCGACCTGCTGCCCACGCTGGCGGAGCTGGGGGGCGCCGAGGTCCCCCCGGGGGAGACCCTGGACGGGACCAGTTTCGCTCCGCTCTTGAGAGGCGGGCCGGGCGAGGGACGGGACTGGGTCTTCGCGGAGCACCGGGGCCGCAGTTGGGTTCGAACGCGGGACTGGAAGTTGTACCGGGACGGCCGCTTCTTCCACATGGCGGATGATCCCGACGAGACCCAGGCCGTTGCCTCGGATCAGGAGCCTGCCGTCCGCGGACGTCTTCAGACCGCTTTGGACACCCTCTTCGAGACCCGCCCGTCCGCCGTCGCCGGCGATTGATCCGGCCTCTTCCGTGGGGCGCGAGACTTCTTGTAGCGGCTATCCGGACCAGGGAGGAAGAATCTCCACCATCTCGGCCAGGACCCGGCCGTCCGGACTGGAAATCAGGTTGTGCCGCCCGTAGAGTGGCTCGCGGCCTTCCATTTCCAAGGCCCGCGCGACGACCTGGTCCGGTTCGACCCGGAAGTAGCGCCGGGGATCGCTCCGGTGGGGGATCTCCATCTGCTTCAAGATGGTTCCCAGCGGGATCAGCCCTTCCAGGATCAGTTCCCGGGCCGAATTCCCAAACCCGTCGAGCCGGATCCGGATCGCGCCGAATTCCACCGGCCTGGCGCTTTCCGCGGTGATCAGGACGACTTCCCGGAAAAGGATGCCGGAAGGGGCGCCGCGGCTCACTACCCGGAGATGGATCGGCTCCCCGTGGAACGCTTCCAGGGTGGGAGTCATGTCCCGGTCGTGCACCAGCAGGTCCCGGTATGGCTGAGGAATCACCAAACCCTCGACCCGCTCGATGGCGGGCAAACGGAGTCCCCGCCGGGAATACGCGTCAGCCAGAGGATCCAATTGCCGGGGGGTCATTCGGGCCCCAGATTCTAGCAGAATCCGGCCGCGCCTCCGCCAGGTGGAGGGGCCGCTGGAGGAGTGATTTACAATCGCCCAGTCTTGGAGGGGCGATTTCCAATCGCCCAGTCTTTTGTTGTCTGATTAGGAGTTCGGCGGTTAGGAAACCGCCGTTCCTGTTCAGCGGTTAGGAAACCGCCGTTCCTGTTCAGCGGTTAGGAAACCGCCGTTCCTGTTCAGCGGCTAGGAAACCGCCGTTCCTGTTCGGCGGTTTGGAAACCGCCGTTCCTGTTCAGCGGCTGGGAAACCACCGTTCCTGTTCGGCGGTTTGGGAACCGCCGCTTCCGGGGATGTTAGAATCTTGCGCCATGCTGGATCTCATCATTCAGGGCGGAATTCTCATCGACGGCACCGGCAGGTCTCGCTTCAAGGCGGATCTGGGCATCAGCGGGGACCGGATTCAACAGATCGGAGACCTGAACGGCCAGGAGGCCCGGGACCGGATCGACGCCGGAGGGCGGGTGGTCGCTCCGGGCTTCGTGGACGTGCACAACCACTCCGATTCGTGGCTGCTCTCGAACCCCAACTTCCTGTCCAAGACGGCCCAGGGATTCACCACCGAGGTGATCATGGCCGACGGAATCTCCTATGCCCCCGTGGACCGGCACACGGTCCACGCCTGGATCTACTACCTGCGGTCGCTCAACGGACTCAGGCTGGAGGAGTACGAGGGCTGGGAGAGCCTCGCCGACTACATGGCGGCGCTGGATGGCCGGACCGCTCAGAACAGCATTCCCCACATTCCCTACGCCAACGTCCGGGCGCTGGCCTGCGGGTTCGGACGGCAGGCGCCGGACGACATCCAGATGGCTCGGATTCTGACGGAGATCGAAAAGGGTATGGAGGCCGGCGCGGTCGGGATCTCCACGGGACTGGACTACATCTCCCAATGCCACGCCTCCACCGACGAACTGGTCAAAGCCTGCCGGATCATGGCTCCCCACGGTCTGTACGCGACCCACATGCGCTACAAGATGGGAATCCTGGCAGCCCTCGAGGAGGCCGTGGAGATCGGCAGGAGGGCAGGAGTCCCCGTCCACATCTCCCATCTGAAGGCCATCGACGAAGCTACAGCCGAAAAGGTCCTCGACTACGTCGACCGTGTTGCCACCCAGGAGGTGGACTTCTCCTTCGACGTCTACCCCTACCTGCCCGGGTCCACCATGCTCAATTTCCTACTGCCCTACGAGGCATGGGACCAAGGACCGCTGGCGGCTCTGGATCAGCTCCGGACCCGCAGGTTCCGGGACCGGTTGGCCTCGATCCTGGACGTCCCGGCCTTGGAACGGGCGATCGTCGCCTGGACCTCCAGCAAGGGCAACCACCACCTTCAGGGCATGTCCATGAGCGAATACATCTCCCGGCGCGGACTCCCGCCGGCCGACGCCGTTGCCGACCTGTTGATCGAGGAGAACCTGTCGATCCTGCTGGTATTCCACCGCGGGGACGACTCCATGGTGGAGCCCTTCCTGACCCACAGCCACTACATGATGGGCAGCGACGGCATCTACCAGGAAGGGGGCCTCATCCACCCCCGGCACTACGGATCGGCCCCGCGCCTTTTGGGCCCCCTTGTCCGGGACCGGAAACTCTTTTCCCTGGAAGATGCGGTTCACAAGCTGAGCGGCTACCCGTCCCGCCGTTTCGGGCTGCGGGACCGGGGAGTCCTGAAGGAGGGGAATTTCGCGGATCTGGTGGTCTTTGACCCGGACACGGTCCGGGATCGAGCCACGTACAAGAACCCCCATCAGCTTCCCATTGGGATCGATCACGTGGTGATCAACGGCGTTCCGATCCTGCGGCAATCCCAGCCGGTAGAGGGTCCGGATAGCCCGTTGCCGGGGCGAGCCCTGCGATTTCACCAATAGTCCTCCTGACAGGAGCGCGCCATGAGCATCGATCCAGAGGTCCACGAGCGAATCTCCGCCGCGGCCGAGGGACTCTACGGCGAGACCGTCCAGCTCATCCGTGAGCTGGTGCGGATTCCCAGCGAGAGCCCCAACTACGCGTACGCCAAGATCTACCAGGAGCGCGGCTACACCAAGCTGTACGACGCTCCGGTCACCCTGGGCGGCGAGAGGAAGGTGGCCGAGCACCTGGAGCCGGTCTTCACGTCGTTGGGAGCCGAGACCTTCATGGAGGCCAAGGAGCCGCTTCGGCCCAATCTCATCGGCATTCTCCCGGGCAGCGGCGGGGGCCGGTCCCTGGCGCTCAACGCCCACACCGACACCGTCCCCACGGGTCCCCACGAGGAGTGGCGCTGGGGAGACCCGTTCAGCGCGCGTCTCGAGGAGGGGAGGCTCTGGGGCCGCGGCTCCACCGATGACAAGGGTCCGCTGGCCTGCATGATCAAGGCCGCGGAAGTGATCCAAAGAGCCGGTTTTCGCCTCCGAGGCGAGCTGCAGCTCCACGCCACGGTGGGCGAGGAGACCATGGACGGGAAGACCCACGGCCCCGGTTACTTCCTGCCCCGCAACCCCCGTTGCGTCACCGACGCCTGCCTGGTGTGCGAGTCGTCGGCGCCGCCCCACCGCCACGGCATCTGCCTGGCTTCCGGCGGCGCATCCTGGCTGCACATCGAGGTCGCCGGCAAACCGGTCCACGCCGCCATGGGTTACCGCACCTACCGAATGGGATACGAAGGGGGCGAAGTGGGGATGGACGCCATCGGCAAGGCCCTGAAGATCTACCGGGGCCTGGCGGACCTGGACGAGGAATGGGCCGCCAGCAAGCTGGACCCGCAGGGACTGACGCCCATGGGTTATCCGTCCATCATCACGGCCTGGATCCACGGCCATCCCAAGGGGATCGAGATCCCCTTCTTCGTGGCGGACCACTGCGAGCTGGGGGCGGCCGTCTGGCGGGACCCGCGGGACAGCTACGAACGGGTCCGGAAAGAGGTCGACGAGCGGATTCATGCCGTCTGCCAAATGGACCCCTGGCTCCGGGAGCATCCGCCCAACGTCGAGTGGCGGCTGGACTGGCCGCCGTTCCGCATCGAGCAGGACCATCCGCTGGTCGCCGCCGCCGGCCGCGCCTACGAGACGGTGCTGCGGCAGGAGCCGCGTTACATGACCTGGCAACCGGTGAGCGACGCCCGCTTCTACCAGGAATGCGGCGTGCCCTCGCTGCTCATGGGGCCGGGCGACTACCGGCGGGCGCATTGCTACGACGAGTACCTGGAACTGGATCAGATCGTGGAAGGACTTGCGATCTACGCGCTGACCATCCTGGATTGGTGCGGATTCGACGGGTAGAGCGCTGTGCCAAGTTGTTGACGGTCCCATCCCGCATTTCTCACCAGGTCGCTACGTGTATGACGAAAAAGAATCTATTTTTGAGCATTTGCGCAATTTGTTGCGAGGTTGCTTCGGGACAGACTGCGCTGGGCGCGCGCCCCCTGGTGAGAATTGCGGGATATGGCTGAGAACTCCGGGATCGACTACCGGCTGGGTCAAGACAACGTCCGGTTCCTCGGTCTGGACATTCACAATCCCGTATTCATCGTCTCCAGCCTCACCATCATCGCATTCGTCGCCGGGGTGCTGGCATTCCAGGCCGAGGCGGCGTTCGCATTCGAGGCGCTACGCGCGTGGCTCACGTCGACCTTCGACTGGTTGTTGATGGGCACGGGCAACCTCTTCGTGCTCTTCTGCCTGCTATTGCTGGTGACGCCGCCGGGCCGCGTGCGCCTGGGCGGTCCGGATGCCCGGCCGGACTACTCCCGGCCGGCCTGGTTCGCCATGCTGTTCGCCGCCGGTACGGGCATCGGCCTCATGTTTTTCGGGGTGTCGGAACCGGTGGAGCATTTCCTGAAACCGCCGCTGGGCCTCGATGCAGCCGACACGGCGGCGGCGGCGCGCCTCGGCATGGCCAGCGCCATCTACCACTGGGGTATCCATGGATGGGCCATGTACGCCGTGGTGGCGGTTGCGATCGCCTTCGCGTCTTACAACCTCGGCCTGCCGCTGGCGTTGCGGTCGGCGTTCTATCCGCTCATGGGGGAGGCTGTGTGGGGGCGGTTCGGACACGGCCTCGACACCCTTGCCGTCTTCGCCACGCTCTTCGGGCTGGCCACATCGCTCGGCCTCGGCGCCCAGCAGTTGGCGGCGGGGGTGGCCCGCCTGTGGGGCACGCCATCGACCGACACCACCCAGGTGCTGCTGATCGCCGTTATCACCGGTATGGCGCTGGCGTCGGTGATCAGCGGCATGGAGAAGGGGGTCAAGCGGCTGAGCCAGGCCAACCTGCTACTCGCCCTGTTGCTGCTGGCGTTCGTGCTGACGGTGGGGCCGACGCGCGCCATTGCCACCGGCGCCGTCGCCAGCCTCGGCCAGTATCTCGCGTCGATCGGACCGCTCAGCAACTGGGTGGGCCGCGAGGATCTCGACTTCATGCACGGCTGGACAACCTTCTACTGGGCCTGGTGGCTCTCGTGGTCCCCCTTCGTCGGCCTGTTCATCGCCCGGGTGTCGCGTGGCCGGACCGTGCGCGAACTGGTCGCCTGCATGCTGGTCCTCCCGACACTGACGGCGACGATCTGGATGAATGCCTTCGGCGGGACCGCGGTGTCGCAGTACGTCGACCGCGGTCATCCCGCCGTGATCGCGGCAGTGCAGGCACAGCAGCCGGAACTTGCCCTGTTCGCGCTGCTGGAATCGCTGCCCCTTGCGACCGTCACGTCGTTCATCGGCCTCGTGCTGGTCGTGGTGTTCTTCGTCACCTCGTCCGACTCCGGATCACTGGTCATCGACACCATCACCGCCGGCGGTAAACTGGATGCGCCGGTTGTCCAGCGCGCGTTCTGGTGCGTCTTCGAGGGGCTGACCGCCATCGCGCTGCTGCTCGGCGGCGGCCTTGTGGCTGCACAGGCGGCGACGCTCGCCGCCGCCGTCCCCTTTGCGCTGGTACTCGTCGCCCTGTGCTACAGCACCTGGAAGGGTCTGCGCGCGAGCACGGCGGGCCGGGTCCGTTGAGGTTAACCCGCCACGCGTGCCACTGCTCGGCGACCTACAGGCGGACGCGGCTCCGAACCGGTGCATGGGAGCGCGTGCCTTCCAATGACAGGGATGGAGATTGCGCGGCCGGTCCCGGCCGCCGCTGGTTGTCCGGCGTCAGAATTGCTCTCGTCCGGCCGAACTATCCCCAAAGATCCAGCAGGGGGTTCCCCTTGACCAGCTCACGCGGCTGATCCAAGTGGTTGAGGACCTCCATGTGCGGGTCGATGCCCAGGCTGAAGTAGACGGATGCCAGCAGGTCGTTGGGATGGACCGGCTTTTCCTTGGGCGAGGATCCGGTCTCGTCCGACTCTCCGTAGAGCGTCCCGCGAGCGACGCCCGCACCCGCCACCAGCGCCGTGTAGCAGTAGGGCCAGTGGTCCCGGCCATCAGGAGCGTTGGTGTTCCCCGACGTGCTCACGCCCAGGCGCGGCGACCGGCCGAACTCTCCTACCGTCACGACCAACGTCTCGTCCAACAGTCCCCGATCGTCCATGTCCTCCAGGAGCGCCGAGAGCGCCTGATCCAGGACCGGGCAATGCAGGTTCTTCAGGGGACCGAAGTTGGCGGCGTGGGTGTCCCAGGCCGTGGTTTCCGGGTCCCCGTTGGCCACGGATGGCCAGTTGAGCTGAACGAAGCGGGTTCCCGCCTCCACCAGACGCCGGGCCATCAGCGCCCCCTGGCCGAAGGTGGTCCGCCCGTAACGTTCCCGCACCGCGACCGGCTCCTGCTCCAGATCGAAGGCGGCCCGGGCCTTGCCCGAGAGGACCAGGTCATAGGCCCGCTCGTAGTATTCGTCGAGCGCGTGCTGGCCCACGGCCTTCTCCAGGTCGGGCATGGACTTGTTGATTCCCTTGAGCAGAGTGAAGCGATCCTTCAACCGCTGGGGCGGAACCTCCTGGCGCAGGGACAGGTCATCCAGGCGGATCGCCTTGTTGGGATCCTGGTAGAGCCGGTAGGGATCGTAGGCTTTGCCCAGGAACCCGGCGGCTCCTCCCTTCCCCACCACGTTGGATTCCTGCAGCGGTCGCGGCATCTCCACGAAGGGCAGCACCGGTTCATCCAGGGGGAGCATCTTGGAGATGTGAGACCCCGCAGTCGGGAAATCGGCGGGGGACGGCGGCTCCAACTGGCCCGACGGTGACACCCGGTCAGGGGGATATCCCGTCAGCATCTGGTAGATGGCCGCAGTGTGGTTGAACAGCCCCTTGGGCGTGTAGCTCATGGAGCGGATCAGGGTGCACTTGTCCACCTGCTGGGCCAGCTTGGGCATGGTCTCGCTGAGCCAGATACCGGGAACTTTGCTCTTGATGGGCTTGAACTCGCCCCGAATGTTGGCCGGGGCGTCCGGCTTGGGATCCCAGATGTCGATGTGGCTGGGTCCCCCTTGGAGAAAGAGGAGGATCACGCTCTTGGCGGAACCGAAGCCTTTGCTGGCCACCAGGTCGCCGGCAACCGACGCCGTAGAGGCGGCTTGGGCGGCCTGCCAGGAAAAGAAATTGGGAAGGCCGAGGCCGAAGAGGCCGATGGAACCGACCCGCAAGAACTCCCGGCGCGTCGGACCGTCACATAGAAAAGCGCGATGACCTGGTACGACTAGCATTGGATACCTCCGTGTTCAAAAGCTTGCGCATGACGGCCGGTGGAGAGCCGACCGTTTCGTCTTATTTTCTATTCTCGATCTCCGTCTTGCAACCTCGTGAACTTCCACTCACCGATTGAACAGGAATGCGTTGCTGTTCAGCAGCGCCCAGAGCAGATCCTGGGCCGTCCCGGCCCGGCTCTCCCGTTCCCGGAACAGAAGGGCCGCCGACGCGTACTCGGATTCCGTGGGCGGACGGCTCAGCGTGGACAAGTATAGGTCCTCGATCAACTCGCGGTTCGAGGCGCCTCCCAGAATCAGGGATGCGACTCGCCCTTGGGGGTCCGCCACGGCCCGTCCCACGGTGGGGCCGTTGACCAGATTCAACGCCTGGGAAAGGCTCATGTCGCTTTTGCGCTCGCACTCGCAGGGATCGTCCCGTTGGGGCCGCCCGAAGAGGTCCAAAAACTCGCCGTTCTCCACGTGGGGATCGGGTAACTGGGCCGCACGAGAGTCGTCCGGAACCGTCTCGAATTCGACTCGCGAGCCGGTCGCAGCTGTGATGGCGTCGGCCAACTGCTCCGCGCTGAGCCGCCGGGGAATCCGCCGGGAGAAGTTGACTCCGTCGTTCTCGTTCCAGGAGTTGGTCTGGATCGACGCCTGGTAGGTCCGGGACTCGACAATGGTCCGCATGAGATGCTGAAGATCGTAATCGTGGTCCTTCAGATCCTTCGCCAAGGCGTCCAACAGGGGAGCGTTGACCGCCGGATTGGAGGCCCGGATGTCATCCACCGGTTCGATGATGCCCCGCCCGAAGAAGTAGCTCCAGACGCGATTGGCCACAGCCCGAGCGAAGAAGGGGTTCTCCTTCGAGGTCAACCACTCCACCAGCGCGGGGCGCTGGTCGCCCTCGGCCTTCAACGCAGGAGCTCCCTCGACGGGAACGAGATAATCGGGCTCCACCACTCGCCCATTCTTGGGGTGCTTCAAATCGGCGTCCTGGCGCTTTTCGTAGACGATCTCCTCCCCACTCTTGAATCCGGGCCGGATCCCGATGGCGGAGAAGAAGGCCGACATCTGAAAGTACTGGTCCTGGGTCCATCTCTCGAAGGGATGGTCGTGACATTGGGCGCAGACCATGCGGACGCCCAGGAACAGTTGCGTGGTGGTCTCCATGGCGTCCTGGGGAGTCCGGGCCACACGGAAGTAATTGACGGCAGGGTTCTCCAGCGTGCTTCCCTTGGAGGCCAGCAGTTCCCGGACCAGTTGGTCGTAGGGTTTGTTGTCGGCCACCGACTGCCGGATCCACTCCCGGAAGGACCAGATGCCCTTGTGGCCCAGGAACTTCCGGTTGTTGCGCAGGAGATCGCCCCATTTCAGGGTCCAGTGATCGACATAGGCGTCACTTCCCATGAGCCGATCGATAGCCTCGCGGCGTTTCTCCTGCCTGTCGGCCGGATCCGCCAGAAAGGCCCGGACCTCCCCGGGACTGGGGAGACGCCCGGTCAGGTCCAGAGAGACCCGTCGCAGGAAATCGCTGTCCGTCGCCGGAAGCGAAGGCTGAACCCGGATCCGCTCCAACTTCCCGTCCACCAATCGGTCGATATAGTTGTACTGAGGCAGAGGACGCCACGCGAAACCGGAGCTGGGATTCAGCACCGTGACCGGAACCGTCACGAACTTGCCCTCGTAACGGACCAGCAGGGCTCCCTCTCCGACCCGCTGGCCCTCCACCACGGCGCTGTCCGTCACGGCGATGGCCTCGGTGTTGCTGCTGCCGAGATGTGCCTCCCGGGTGACGTCCCGGAGGCTGCCGTCCTCGTATTCGGCCAACACGACCACGCTCTGCGTCTGGCCGGGTGCGGTCAGGAAGACCTCCTCCGGCAGGACCTCCAGCCGCCGCACACGATCCGCCGAGTCCTCGCCGTACGGCACTCCGTCGCTGATCCATTGCAGGAGGGTGTCGTAGTAGCGCGAATCGCGCTTCAACCTGAGGCCGCCGCCATGGGCCACCTCCTGGGTCGGCTTGGCCAACATCAGGCTTCGAGCCGGATCGGCCCGATTGAAGCGCCGGCCCGACATGTCATAGAGCAGCGACTGGTAGTCGAACCGGGGATCGTAGCCCCGGAGCGAGAGCTTGAAGCCGTTCTTCCCTTTGGCCGCTCCGTGACAAACTCCCTGGGTGCAGCCCACCTTGTTGATGACCGGCAGGACGTCCTTCAGGAAGGTGGTCGGTTGTTCGCGCGCCGGCTCGATCCGAACCGCCACGTCCGCAACGAGGGCTTCAGCCGTCACCCTGAGGGTTGTTTCTCCGGATTTATTCGGGTGGAGGTAGCCATCGCCCTGAACCTCCACCAGACCGGCCGGATCTTCGTAATCGGCCGTCGCCGTCAAGTCACGTCTTTCGCCCGTCGCCGTGATTCCGGTGACCAGAATCCTTCTGACGGAACCCGGTCCCGAGAAGACCAGAGGAGAAGGCTCGACCCGAATTTCCTGGAACTCCTCAATAGTCGCCCCAGTTGCTCCGGCTCCGAGCGCGGAGGACGGAATCAAGGCCCAGAGCAGACCGGCGAACATGGCACTTATGGGGATCAACCGCATCGATACGCGTACCGTGAACATAGACGCCCCCGATTAAACTATTTAGTCCCTCGTCCGGAGAGAAACCACGCCCGCTTCGTTCTTCTTAGACTCCTTGCCCGCGACGATCAAACGGGTTGCCACGGATGGAATCCGATAGGGAACCTGCGTTTCCGTTCGGGTCGCCAGAGTCGAGGACGATGACAACTCTATGGCGTACTCACCCGGCTGAACCGATTCACCGGCTGTGCAAGGGATCCGAAATTCCTCCTGCTCCGGGTCCACTTGGACCGACTCGCAAAGAACCCCATTCGGGAAATTCTCAGGCTGAACGTTTACCGACCGGTCGAAAAGCGGATCGCGTTCGACCCGGCCCCGCAATTGCCCACGACCACCCGGCTGGAGCGTCAGACTCGTTTCCGCCACCCGGATGTGGTAGCCCTGCACCACGTCGAAGGTCAGCGCGCGGCTCCGGACCATCTGCTTCCGTCCCCGGAACTCCACTTCGCCCTCCGCCAGGAAGTTGAACTTTCCATGGACCGTGCCCATGGTGGTGGCAAGGACAATGGCGCCGGCGCCCGGTTCCCCCTGCCCTTTCACTGTCCGGATCCGCAGTTCGCGGGTGATTGCTCGATTGGTCGTGAGCTCCCGCGGCAGCGTCACCGCGGGATCGGCGGCCACCATGCGCCAAGTCACTCGCTGGTCCATGCCGGGCAGCAGGCGCTCTGAGGTCACTCCCGCCAATTCCAGGCGAACGGGAATCTCCGGGCGCACGTTCACCGGCAATCCAAGACCCAGCCAGGGAGCCTTGAACGGCTCTTCACGCATCCGCATGGCGGGTTCCGGCAATCCCGTTCCCGGCTTGACGGCAGTCACGAGACCCGGCGCCTCGGCCCAGCGTTCGGTTCGGGTGCCGTCGGGCAACACGGCCGTTCCCCGGACCGAGACCCGGCGGACTCCCAGGGAGGCTCCGCCCTTGGCCGTGACGGTCAGGACCCCGGTGGTGGAGCGGAAGGGACTCTCGGGAGCCACCAATTCGGGGGGCACCTCACCCCCCTCCACCAGCAGATCCTCTCCTGCATCCGGGACCTCCAATCGTACGGCGCCGGCATACCCCCGCCTGTCGATCCTGACTTCGATCCATGCGGTGCCGTTTCGAGGGACATTCAAGTACGGAGTCAGCAAGCTGATTGTGAAATCGCCCCCACCTCGCCACGCCGATAGCCGGTAGGCGTAATCGGAACCGCCGCGCCCTACCAGATCCTCCACGGTGACGGTCACTTCCCGCGCCCCATCGGGGACCTTGAATTTCAGGTGGGGATCGCGGCTGACGGCGCCGTGGGTCCGGAACGAGTCATTCCTCAAGGGCACCCGATCGCCTCCCGAGGCCAGTATCTTCCCCTCGGAATCCAGGACCGAAACCCGACCGAAGAGGCGTGTCGTGCCCAACCGCGAACCTGCCAGATGAACCGACCACTCCTCACCCGGTGCAACCTGGAGACGATAGCGGTCGACTTCGCCGGGCGCCGAGATTCGCCCGTTGACCACCGTTGAGGGTTCCAGCACTTCCGACGGCTGTTCTTCCCGTTCCAGTCGCTCGGGAAGGTCGCCCACGACGAAGGGCAGCGGAAGCGCGCCCGGCGCTCCGGGAACCTGCAGCATCACGTAGTCCTGGTCCACTCCCGACAGGTCCAGAGGGATCTCCCGGGGACCGGCGCCATGTCCCCCCAGCATTTCGACCCGGATCTCTCCACCTCTCTGCCAACCCAGGGGAAAGACCCCCTCGGCGTAGTCGAAGGCGCCTATCTTGAGGCGATAGAAGTTCTGGTCCTGGCGGCTGAAACGGGCGTCGTGGACCACCGCATAGTAATCGCCCTCGGGAAGTTTCAGGTCGAGGCGTGAATCGACGCCGATCCCGGCAGCGTCATCATTTCTGGCGACCTGTTTTCCCTTGGAATCGAGCACCAGCAGAACAGGGTCCAGGGCCGAAGCGATCCGGCGGCTCTCCACCTCAAGGACGACCCTCTTCCCTTCCCCGGTACGGAACCGATAGATGTCGCGGTCCGGTCCCTCCAGGGTCCCGTTCACCGTCACCGGGACCGGCACGGTCCGGCTTCCCGAGGGAGTGTCGTTGGCCCCTCCCTTCTGCTCGTTGACTTCGGGGAAATCGCCCACTGAAAAGAGCAGGACGTTGGAAAGTCCCCGGTCGCTGCGGACGCGAATGGGGTAAAGGCCGGAGGCTGCGTCTTTTCGAACCTCCACCAGAAAGGCTGCCGATTTCACGTCCGGAGCCGGGGTGTCCGGGTCCAGCGCCGCCAGCGGAGTGAAACTACCAGGAAGCGATGAGAGGACCTCCAGATTCCCGCCCAGTGCCGTTCCCGACAGGGTCAGGGTCACGGCCGCTCCTTTTTGAGCGCCGGGCGGATGCATCTGCTTCAACTGCGGGGCTTCAGCCAGCAGAAGGGAACCGCTGAGCAGCGACAGCAACACGGTTACACGACCGGCTCGATGTCCTGTTCGCTGGAAGGGACCAGATTCGTTCATGGGTGCGTCCATGGAATTGGCGGACCGTCGGTTTACGCTCAGTCTACACCCGTCCAGTGTCAGATTCCTGGGTTACCTGGACGAGACCAGCGTCCCCTGGATCGGCACCGGGATGAATTCGGATACGATCCGTCCCGAGTCCAACTCGCAGATTCTCACGTTGCCGTCAAAGCCACCCATAGCCAGCTTGGCGCCTTCCGGATGGAAGGCTACGGCGTAGACGCCTTGTTGGCCGGCGTCGCAAGCTACCGTCGCGGCTCCCCTCTCCACGTCGTACAGGGAGACCCGGCTCGAGGCGCCTGATACGGCCAGCGTTTTGCCGTCCGGGCTGAAGGCCAGATCGAAAATCTCGCCGTCATGCTTCTCCAACTCATGGAGCAGGTTCGTGGTGTCTGCGATCTGCATTTTGGCAGCCTTGTCCACCCGGTAGAGAAACGGCGTCCGGTCCTCCCCGCCGATGGCGACGGTCTCGCGGCTGGGATGCCGGGCGATGGCCGTCAACTCTCCCTTCAGCAGATTGACGTTCTCGATGAAGGCCCCGCTGGTGGCGTCCACCAGCTTGGCCGCCCGGTCTCGCCCCACCGATATGATCCGTCTACCGTCCACCCCGAAAACGGTTCCCAGGACCCAGTTCTCGTGATGACTCATTTTCAGCAGTTCTTTGCCCGTGGCCACTGACACAATCCGGACGGTGTGATCGGCGCAACCGAAGGCCACCCGGGTCCCGTCCGGAGAAAGCGACGCCCCGAAGAGGGTGTCGTGGCAACTCCGGACCGCCCTGAGAAGGCGTCCCGAGTCCATGTCCCAGAACTGCACCTCTCCGAAGCTGGCCGGCCTGCCCCCTGCCGCCATGAGGGTCTTGCCGTTGGCCGTGAAGCCCAGGGACTGGATCCGGTCCGCGGTCCCCACCAGCCTGGCGTCGGGTACCGAGTCCGAATCCCGGTGCAGCAGAACTTCCCGGTAGCCGGACACCGCCAGAGTGCTTCCATCCGGAGAGTAGGCCAAGGCGGTGATGACAGGCGGCTGCCGGTAAACGGGCGGCTTCCCGCCGGCCAGCCGGGTCGCCATTTCCGAGGAGTCGTCCCGGGCCCCCGACCCGATCCATTTACGGAACAGCTCGATATCGGAAGCCTCCAGCGGCGGCTGACCCAGCGGCATTCGAGGCTCCCTGTCCCCGGTGAGATGCGCCAGGAGAAGGCTCCTGTCCGGGGCGCCCGCGACGAAGGAGGCTCCATGCTGGCCCCCGGTCCGAAGACTCTCGAAATTGGTGACATCCAGTCCACCCTGACGGCTGGAAGGCTGGTGGCAGCCCTGGCAACTGCGCTGCAGGACGGGCTGGATGTCCTGAGAGTAGCTCACCGCCTCGGCCGCTTTCGTTTCCGCCCCGCCCCCTCCGAAAAGGCCGGACACCGAGAGGACGACAATGCTCAGAAAGGCAATCAATAGAGTCATTTCCCGCGTTCCGCCATCATAGGATGCGGATTGCGCGAGGGTCAAGAATGGCCGGGGGCCGGAGAGAGGAAAGGAGGGGCGGTTTTCTTACCGCCCACTGGGACAGGCGACTTTCCTGTCGCCTGCTCTTCTTGTCCGAAAGTGTACAGGGGGACTCCGTCCCCCTAACCTCCCTGAGCGGCGGTAGGAAAACCGCCGCTCCGTGCTACTCCGCAGGCGGAGCGGTCTTCTCGGGATTCAACACACCCATCACGTAGCGCTCCGGGTTCAGGTATTGCCGCAGCGTGTCCCGCATGCGGTCGGAGGTGACGCTTTCGACCAGCGGCCGGTAGTCCAGGATGAGGCGGGGGTCGGTGCCGTAACGGTAATGGCCGGCCAGCCCGTTCAACCAGAACCCGTTGCGTTTCAGAGCCACTTCCCGGGAACGCGCCTGGCCTTCCCGGACCTTGACCAGGATCTCGTCGTCCACTCCGTGCTCGCGGAGCTTCTCGATCTCGTCGAGGGCGGCCTTCACGAGCGGATCCACGTTCTCGGGGGCGCAGCCGAAGGAGATGGTGAAGGTGTAGGACTCGGTGGGCCGGCGGCGCATCCGGCTCCGCACCCGGACGCCGTAGGTCCCTCCCATGTCCTCCCGGAGCACTTCCCGCAGGCGGATGCTCAAGACCCGGGCCAGGGACGTGAGGTCATGCCGGCTCTGGCGGCTCCAGGAGGCTTCGCCCAAATACTGCAGATGAACCCGGCTCTTGGGCTCGAGTCCCTTGTTCACTTTGAAACGGACCGATTTCTTCGGGGACTGGACGCCAACGTCCCTCCAGACCTCCTCGCGCCGGCTGGTGGGCAACCCGCCCAGATAGGTGAGCAGCGGTCCCCGGAGAGCTTCCAGATCCAGGTTCCCCACCAGGACGAAGGTGAAGTCGCCGGCGTCCTGAAACCGCTCCCGGTAGATCTCAAGCGCCTTCTGCGGATCCATCCGGCCCAGGCTCTCCTCGGTGGGCGGCCGGCGCCGGAGATGGTTTTGGCTCAACACTTCCTGGAGCCGGTCGCCGAAGACGGCCTGGGGCATGACCAGGCGGTTGCGCACCGATTCCAGGGCATTGGCTTTCCACGCGGCGATGGCATCCGGGTCGAGGCGGGGAGCGGTCATGCGAAGGTAGATCAACTGCAGCATGGTCTCCATATCCTGGGGAGACGCCCGTCCGCGCACCGTTTCCTCCAGCTCGAAGATCGAGGTGGAGACCCGGACCACCTTGCCGGCCAGGGTCTTCTCCAGCTCAACGGCGCTGAACCCTCCCGCTCCGCTCGTCCCGACCACCGAGTCGGCGTACAGGGCCGACGGGTAGTCCTGGTCCGAAGCCAGGGAATGGCCTCCCGGGCTGAAGCCGGAGAGCAGGATCTCGTCGTTCTTGAAGTCGGTGGGCTTCAGGACCACCCGAACCCCGTTGGAGAGCTTCCAGACGGTGACCCCCAGTTCCGGGATCCGGGATTCTCCGGCAATGCTGCCGGCCGCGGGTGGTTCCGGCACCAGAGGTCCGGCCTTGGCCTGATCCTGATAGGCCTCGACCTTCCGGCCGCCGCGGTCCATCAGGGCCAGTAGCGCCTCCTCGTCGGGAACCTGGGTCCCTTCCAGCGCGGTGACGGTGACGACCCGGCTTCCGGGACGTCCCCACTCCCGGGCGACGGCGTTCAGATCGTCGGCGGCGATGCCGGGAAGCAGCTCCTTCAGCAGCTCCAGTTCATAATCGATCCCAGGCATTCCCTCACCCACCAGGAAATGCCGCAGGATCTCAGAGGTGTAGCGCCGCGACCGGACCTTGTCCTTCTCCCGGGCAGCCGTCTCGTAACCGCGCAACATCTCCTTCTTGGCCCGCTCCAGCTCCGAGGGCTGAAAACCATGGACGGTGGCCCGGTCCACCTCGGTCAAGAGAGTCTCCATGCTCTGGGCAATCTGGTCCTGCTTGGCCATGGCGGCCTGCACCAGGATGTCGGCGGACCGAACCATGGAACGAACGGTCTGAGACATGGAAAAACGAAAGGGAGCGGTGGCCGTGCGCCGTTTTTCCTCCAAGCGCGCATTGAGCATGGCGTGAAACAGCCGCTCGATCACCATCTGCCGGTAGGCGGCCCGGCTGTTCTGGGGCAGGGAGGGAAGCTTCTTGAGCAGCGAGACGGAGGTGCCGGGAACCTCCGGATCGGTGACGATGCTGACCAGGGTCTCCTCATGGGGCGGAACCGGATGAATGACCCGGGGACGCGGATTTTTGGGACCTGTCAGGTCGCCGAACCGCTCCCGGATCGCTTTCTCCACCTGTTTTCCGTCAAAGTCACCCACCGCGATGACCGCCATCAGGTCGGGCCGGTACCAGTCTCGATAAAAGCGCTTCAGGTCCTCGGGCCGGGCCGCCTTCAGGACCTCCTCGGTGCCGATGGGGAGGCGTTGCGCGTAACGCGACCCCTTGAAGATGACCGGAAACTGCTGGTCGCGGATCCGCGACTGGGCGCCCAGACTGGCGCGCCTCTCCTCCAGGACCACACCCCGTTCCTTCTCCACCTCGTCCGGATCCAGGACAATCCCCTGCGCCCACTCATGGAGGATCAGAAAGGCCTTCTCCATGTACTCGGGATTGTCCGTGGGGACCTCCAGCATGTAGACCGTCTCGTCAAACGAGGTGTAGGCGTTGACGTCGGGACCGAAACGCATCCCGATGGTCTCCAGGTAGTCCACGATCTCCTGCTTCCGGAACCGGCGCGTCCCGTTGAAGGCCATGTGCTCCAGGAAGTGGGCCAGACCCTGCTGATCGTCGTCCTCCTGCATGGACCCGGCATTGACCGCCAGCCAGAGCGCCATCCGCTTCTCCGGCTGCCGGTGGACCCGGACGAAGTAGCTGAGCCCGTTGTCCAGGCGCCCCTTGGTGACGGCCGGGTCCAAGGGCAACGCGTCGGAGGCGGGTGATTGATGCGATTCCACGGCCGGAACGGCGGCGGACCCCAGGCCACCCGCAAGCAGCCAGAACGCCAGAATCCAGACGATGCGCCGCGACCTGCAGATCATGGAAATCCTCCTCCCTGGCAACCCTTCAAACGTCCGTCGAGACGTAAAGATCCAAATCGGCACTCTCGGCGCCGATGCGGAACCGGTCCGGGAACCGGGCGGTCCTCCGGAAGCCCGATTCACGGGCCAACTTCACCTTGGCCTCGTCGCAGGAGGCAAAGCGAGCCTCCACTATCCGGATGCCTCCTTGTCCGGCCTGGTTCACAACAGCCGCCAGCAACTCCTGTCCCTGATCCAGAAACTCGGGCCGGATCAGGAAATCGAGACGCCCCACGTGCTGCTGGAAGGGAGCAGGTTCGGGAAGGAGCGCGGCCAGCCCCACGATGCGCTTGCGGCTCGTCTCCAGCACCTGCACCGATCCCCCGGGCCGCTCCGCCCGGAGCATGAGCGCGGGAAAGATGGAGAAATACCGGAGCTTCTTGAGGGAGGGATGAGTGATGAGGCCTTCCTGGTAGTCCTGGACGAGCCAGGGATGAGGGGCGGCGTACAGGGCCGCGACTCTCGAGACGTCTGACCAGACGGCGGGCCGGACGGCGGCCGGCCCGGTGCGGGCAAACAGCCTCCGTTCGAATCCCTTCTCCTCGGCGCCGGGACTGAGGCGCCGCATCACGTGTCCGCTGTAATCTCGAAACCCGTATTTTTCGTAGACGTGATGGGCGATGGGATTCCCGGTGCCCAGCAGCATGCAGACTCCGCCCCGGTCCTGGAACCACTGGACCGCCAGTCGGGTCAGGTGCGAGCTGATTCCCTTCCCCCGCTGGGCCGGATCGGTGAAGACCCAGCCGAGGCTCCCCACCTCGGGGCTGTCGCGGGAGACCTGGCATCCCACGTCCCCGGCGATCCTCCCGTCGAGGCGCCCCAGGAAGAGGGGGTCCAATCCGGTTGCGGCGAATCGCCCCTGGAGGCACCGCTTCAGGTACTCGGACTCGGCCACCGAGGCCCACGAGTCCAGGGTCTCCACCTGGATCGCGAACCGGGTGATCTCCTCGGCCAGGGAGGCGGGAACCTGGGGTCCCGGCTCGAAGTACTCGACCGATAGGGTCTCACCGCTCTTCAGCTTGACACTGGGGATGGACTTCACGAATCCCTCCGGGCGGACACAGCGGCTCGAACGGGCTGGAATCCGGGACCGTCAGCGCTACTTCCCGGGCGGAAGCCAGCGGACGACCCCCATGTGGTAGCGCCGGTGCTCACCGATTCCGTCACTGTAGTAGGCCGTCACCAACATCTCGTCCGCCAACTGCACCGTAGCGGGATAACCGCCGTCGCCGGTTCCCTCCAGATGGACCAGTTGGTCGGGGGGACCCCAGGTCCTGCCGTCATCGGAACTGACGCGGTAGCCGACTCCCTTGCGGCTGGCCTCCCGGATCCCGTAAGTCAGGATCACCCGCCCGTCGTAGAGTTGAACCAGGTGCGCGGGGTGGTGGCGCGGCGGCGTCAGCGTTCCTCCGGGGGTCCAGCTCCTGGCCTCGTCTTCCGAGCTGAACAGTTCCAGGTGGCCGTCTCCACGAGTCCGGATGGCCGCCAGCCAGCGGCCGCTCTTGAGGCGGATCAGGGCCGTTTCGTTGAAGTCGTCCTCGGCGATGACGGCATTCTCCGTCCAGGTCCGCCCGTCGTCGAGGCTGAAGAGCACGTAGGCCGTCGAACCGCTCGGGATATTGGGCAGTTTCCAGGAGTAGCCGGGAGCCACCAGGACGTTCCCCGGAGCCTGAACGATGTCTCCAAAGGGGATGAGGTTTTGGACGCCGTCAGGAAGGGTCACGCCGGGACTCTGCTCCCAGGTCCTGCCGCCGTCGCTGGAGCGGCACACCAGGGACGGGAGTATCCGCTCCCGGAAGCCTGCTCCTCCCCAGCCGGAGGCCAACACCACCACCGACCCGTCATGGGCCGCGCCGGCAGCCACGTTCATGCGGTTCGACCCGTCCTCGTGGGGGGCCACGACGCCCCCGAGCTCCCACTTGCGGCCGCCGTCGGTGCTGACCCACGATTCCACGTCACCTTCTCCCAGGCCGTGATGGGGCTGGTTGAAGATGGTGGCGGTCAGCGTCCCGTTCTTGAGCAGCGTCAGGTTGGGCCAGGCGCAGACGTCGTCCACCGCCACGTACCGCTCCAGAGGTCCGGCCGGCAGAAGGGTGGACATACCAATGACCAGGATGCAGATCAGGAGGATTCGGCTCACGATGGACCTCGCTCTCGGTTCAATGTCCTCCGGCCTCAGCCGGAGACAGGGGCGAACGGAATGGGAATTGGGACCCGGACTCTCGATCATTGGTAGGCGATGTTGCCGTCGGGCTCAATGACAAAGGGGCGATGCCATTTCTTGAGCGGGTTGCCGGCGAAGGCCTTCTCGTTGAGTTCGATTCCCAGGCCCGGATCCTGAGGCAGCTCCAGGTAGCCCCCATTTCGTTTCAGGGGCTCCAGGATCAGGTTGCGCATGGGACCCTGGCTGTCGTCCCGGTACTCCAGAATGATGAAATTGGGCGTGGACGCGGCAAAGTGGGTCGACACGGCCGTGGAGACGGGACCCAGCGGGCTGTGCGGGGCGATGGTCAGATATTCGGCCTCGGCCATGGCGGCGATCTTCTTGGACTCCATGAGCCCGCCGCACAACAGCAGGTCCGGCTGCAGTATGTCGGCGGCTTCGGCCGCGATCACGTCCCTGAACTCGTACTTGGTGTAGAGCATCTCCCCGGTGGCGATGGGAACGGGGATCTTCCGGTGCAGCCTCCCCATGGCCTCGATATTCTCGGGCCGGAGCGGCTCCTCGAAGAACATGGGGTGGTAGGGCTCGACCGCCTGGGCCATCTGGAGGGCGCGGACCGGCTCGAAGATGCGGGCGTGGGGATCGAGGCCCACGTCCATGTCGTCGCCCACGGCCTTGCGCACCGCCGCCAGCCTCGCCGCCGTCCCCCGGAGCACCTGGTCCCAGGGCAGCTTCTCGGCGTTGGGCGGGTGCGGAGCCATCTTGACGGCCGTGAACCCCAGGTCCTGGGCCCGCTTGGCCGAGTCGGCCACCTCGCGGGGGGTGCTCCCGCTGACGCCCAGGTAAACCCGGACCCGATCCCGGCAGCGGCCACCGATCAGTTCATAGACGGGAACCCCCAGCGCCTTGCCCTTCAGGTCCCAACAGGCGATCTCGATGCCGCTGATGGCGGCATTCAGGATGGAGCCTCCGGGGAATCGGGATCCGTTGTACAGGAGACGCCAGATGTACTCGATCCGAGTCGGATCCAGCCCCAGGATCCAGTCCTTGAAATAGTGGACCGCCTCCTCCACCGCATGGTCGGGACCGACGCGGTAAGCCTCGCCGATCCCGTGCAGATGCTCGTCGGTGAGGATCTTGACGAAGACGTGGTTGCCGTCCCCCAGGTTCACGCCGAAGGTCTGGACGTCGATGATCTTCATGGTCTTCCTCGGTTACAGCTTACGGATGGAGTCGCCGACCCGGATCCGCCCCGCCTCCGACATGAAGACGAAGCATCCTCGCAGCCGGACATCCCTGGCCCGGCATCGGATCCCGGTGGGAAATTGTACATCAAATATTCCAAGGCTCGTTGCAACAGAAAAAATCGGGGGCTCATATAACAAACAAGCCAAGACGTCACACAGTTGTTCGACAATTCCTACCATGAAAGCTCGCGCCACTATCCAGTGCAGAGCCAAGCTGTCCAAGGGCGGACTCCGACGGTTGGACTGGGTGAGGTCGGTCCTGAATCGGCTGTACAATGCTGCATTGGAGGAACGCAAGACGGCCTGGGAATCCGAGCAACGCGGCGTGACCCTGTACGATCAGATGAAGGGGTTGACCTCCCAGAGGAAGGACGATCCGGAGGGGCTCGGGTCCGTGGCGGTCAAAGCGGAGCGTGGAATGTTGATACGATTGGACCGGGCCTTCAAGGCGTTCTTCCGTCGCTGCAAGGCGGGGGAGAAGCCAGGGTATCCTCGGTTCCGGCCCATTGCGAGGATGGAGACCATCGACGTCGTCGACCCGAAGGCGACGATGGTGAAGAAGCGGGCTCGAGGCTACGCCATCCGGCCCAAGGGCTTCCCGACGATCCGGATCTTTCCGTCCCGTCCGTTGCCGCACGGATGCCCGTTGAAGGCGTTGCGGATCGTCCGCAAGCCGAACCGGGTGTATGTGGACCTGACCTACGAGGTGGAGAAACAGCCGCTACCGAAATGCGGGTCTTCGGTGGGGATCGACCTGGGAGTCCGCAAGCGGGCGGTGCTGTCCTCGGGTGAGAGGATCGAACGGAATCGACGGGACTGGGGAGAGATCCGAAAGCAGCAGCGAAAGGTTTCCCGGTGCCAGCGCGGGTCGAACCGGCGCCGGAAGCGAGTTCGACGGTTGGCGACGATTCGGTTCCGGGAGGGCGTCCGTAGCCGGAACGCATGCCATCGGGCCACGACCCGGATCGTCCGTGAGCATGGACTGATCGCAGTGGAGAAGCTGAACGTCCAGGGGATGACCAAGAAGGGCCCGAACAAGAGGGGTCTGAATCGGGAGATCCTCACCCAATCCTGGGGGCTTCTCCGTAATCAACTCCAGTACAAGGCAGAGTGGGCCGGTCGGGAGTTCGTGGAAGTCAACGCTGAATACACGTCGCAGGACTGCCACCGGTGTGGTGCCAGGAACCAACCTGGGAGGAGCGAGATGTATCGCTGCGTCTCCTGCGGACTCAAAATGGATCGCGACCACAACGCCGCGATCAACATTCTCAGGGCTGGGGTTTCCGCCCTGGGCGCCGGAACGTGGGCCGATGGGCCGAGCGTGGCGCCGGAACTGTGTATTGGAAGGGCCGGTGGCTAGCCAAGTATATAAGCCTCAAAAATCCATCTGATTGTGTCCGCGGTCTTTACGATGGCCGCCGGTGGGGAAAAAGTCCGGGGCTGCACGGCAGTTTCTCCGTCGCCACCCACATCTCACGCTGCCGTCCTCCGGACGGTTTCTTTCCCGCCGCCATAGCACTGTTTTCAAATTGCCGGACGGACTCTTCCGGACCTTTGCCACAGGCGAATAGGACGGGTGGCAAGAGCAACCGATAAATCCAAATTCTTGATTGTTTGCCTTTTTTGGCCTCTTGGGCATCCAAAATTTTGGGTTCTGGCGGTTGCTTGCGACCGCCGTCCGGTTGACATAAGTACGAAGCTGACTGCACTTGGTACGCTTCCAGAGCAAAATGGCACCAATCTTGCTATACTTCAGGGCAAGGTTTAGGACACTGCTAGTAACCTAGCAATTTCTCTTCCAACTGCCTGTGGTAATAATCGCCACGGCATTCGACCGGGGCTGCACGCGACTTTCACCACGGACAGAAAAACAGGGAAAAAACCGGCTGGTTTTGACTGAGTTTTTCTAAGAGCGTGATCTTGCCATCCAGGCCGACAATTTTATCCGCCAACGGGAGGAGGTCGTGATGTGGGCCGTAAATTACAGGACCGTGATCGCAATCTGTTTGATTTGCCTGACGGGCGCCGGCTCGGCGTTGTTGGCTCAGGGACATCGGGCCATCATCTCGGGCCTGGTCGTCGACGCGAGCGGCGCCAGTGTCCCGGGAGCCGAGGTGAGGGTCATCAATCAATCCACCAACATTGGCCACAATACGATTACCAGCGACAGCGGCTACTACGAGGCTCCGGGACTGCTCCCCGGCCAGTACCGGATTGAGGCCGCACTGGCGGGCTTCAAGACCGCTGTCGTCGAGGACATTCCCGTCGCCAGCAACGAGCGGGTGCGGATCGACCTCAGTCTCGAAGTCGGGGAGGTCGAAGACAGCGTGACGGTGACCTCCGATCGCGCGCTGCTCCAGTCGGCGGATGCCGATCTGGGCGTCGCCTTCGGGCAGAAGCCGCTGACTTCGCTGCCCATCGGCCAGGGAAATCCCACTTATCTGTTCCTGCTTTCACCCTCGGCCGACTCCGCCGCGGGGTATGGCAACTTCAGCATGAACCAGGAGCCCTATCAGCGGGCCGGGTCCGGTCTGGTCCGGTTCAACGGAATGCCCACGGGAACTGCCGAGTTCACGATGGACGGAACTCCCAATACGCAGCGGAACAACGCGGTCGACGGGGGCGCCGTTTCCTTCAATGCGACCACGGAACTGGTGAAGGAAGTGCGCATCCAGACCACGACCTTCGATGCCAGTGTGGGGCATACCGGCAGCACGACCATTGACGTCATCATGAAGACGGGCACCAATGACTATCACGGCGAGGCCTTTTACTTCGGGCGCCATGACATGTTCAACGCCAACAGTTGGGTCCGCAACCGGGCGGGACAGGAGCGAAGCAGTTTCCCCTACAAGCGCTACGGTTTTACCGGAGGAGGTCCGGTGATCAAGAACAAGACCTTCTTCTTTCTGGGCTGGACCCATTGGGAACAGGTCAGGTTCGGCGACTCTCAGGCAACCGTACCCAGAGCGGCGCACAAGTCCGGCGACTTTTCGGACCTGCTGGCACTGGATCCGGAGTATCAGCTCTACGATCCAATGACCGGGGTTCTGAACGCGGAGGGGCGAGTGGAGCGCCAACCCTTCCCCAACAATGTCATTCCATCCAGCCGCATCCACCCGATTGCGGCGCCCCTCCTCGAGTTCTTCCTCGCCCCCAACAATTCGAGTGGGGCGAGTCCGGACGGCTTTCGCAACTATCTTTACGACAAAGGCTATACCCCGCTGCCCCGAACGGACCGGCACACGGTGCTTCGAATCGACCATGACTTGAACGAATCCCACACCTTGTTCGGCAGGTATCTCAATTCAGACGGTCCTTCCAGCGGGTGGACCATGTTCGACAACCACCCGGGAGGTCCGGGCTGCGACTGCGTCGACGTGCACGGTACGCGACACCAGATTTGGAATTTCTCGATCGGCGACGTCTGGACCATCGACCCCACTTTCGTGGCTGATTTTCGCGCCACGAACAATCGGCATACGTCGAGGTCCCGGAACAATGCGGGGGGACTGACCTGGGCGGACCTCCCCACCAATATGGCCGAGTTTGTTGACGTCGAGTTCACCGGTTTTCCCTATGTTTCAATCACCGGCTACCCCAAACTGAGCAACATTCCCGGTGGCCACAACGGGTTCACCAATTTCGATCCGGGCCTGCAGGTCGACGAGATTCGAAGCGCTTCCGCCCACTTCACCAAGATTTCGGGGAACCACAGTTTCAGGTTCGGAGCCGATTGGCGGGGCTATGTCTACAACTCCGTTCGAAGCGATCAAGCCCGAACTTTCTTCACCGGTCAATTTACCAGTGGTCCCTTCGACAACTCGCCGCCCCCGCCGCGGGGCCACGGTCTGGCAGACTTTCTGTTGGGCCTCCACTCCTCCACCAACCGGAACGTACGCGCGGATTATGCGAATTATTCCACCTATACCGGAATCTATCTCCAGGACGACTGGAAGGTCACGCCCCGACTCACCTTGAACCTCGGCCTCCGGTGGGAGCGCGAAGGTCCCCCCACCGAGATGCATGACCAGGCTCTCGCGCGATGGGCGGCCGACGTGGAGAATCCGATCTCGGCAGCGGTCCAGGCAAATTATGCCAAGAATCCGATTCAGGAAATCCCAGTGGATCAGTTTCGTCTGATGGGAGGCGTGATCTTCGCCGGAGTCGATGGAGAACCGCGCACCGTCTACGATTCCGACAACAACAACTTTTCTCCGCGGACCGGCGCGGCCTACCGCTTGAATGACCACACGGTCCTGAAAGGCGGCTACTCCCGTACGTTCATTCCCCTGAACCAGCGTCACTTCGCGGCCCGTTTTCCCATTGCCGGATTCGACACCAGCACATTCGCCTTTTCCAGCACCGATGCCGGCTTGACCTTTACCGGCACTCTGGACGATCTCTTCCCCAATGGCTTGAACCAACCCAGGGGGTCCAGCGATGGACTTAAAACCAATCTGGGCCAGCTCATCTGGATGAACCACGGTCTCGATCGGAGTACCACAAATCCCTATGCCCACCAGTTTCAGTTGGGCATCCAGCGCAGATTGTCGCCCAATGCCACCCTGGAGGTGCGCTATGTGGGGAATCGAACCAGGGACTTCGGCATTGCCAACAACGACCATAACCGGCTGCCGGGGCAATACTTGACCCGGTCGATCGAGCGGGATCAGACCCATATCGACTACATGACGGAGCGGGTCCCGAATCCGTTCCAGGGTGTCGAAGGTGTGGGTGGCTCTCTGGGAGTGTCGTCGACCATCCAACGGCAGTCTCTGCTGCGTCCCTATCCCCATATCACCGGGCTTCGCTCCTGGGCCGACAAGGTGGGCTCGACTGACTACAACGCTATGCAGGTCGAATTCCGGGCCCAGGACCTTGGGGGCTGGGACATCCAGAGCAGCTACACCTGGGGCAAGACCATGGAGGAGCTGCAATACCTCAATGGATTCGGTATTGACCCGGGGCCGGAAAGGGCGATCGGCATCAACGACCGTCCCCACGTCCTTCGCTTTGCGGGCACCTTCACCTTCCCCTTCGGCAAGGGCCAGCGCTTTGGACCAAACTCGGGCGTTGCCGGTTACCTGATCAGCGGGTGGAGTGCGACCTTCATTGGGTTCGCGCAGAGTGGAATCCCCATGAATTGGGGGAATATTATTTTCCGGGGCAACATCAAGAACATTCCGGTCAGCCAGCATCAAGCGACTCGAATGTTCAACCAGAATGCCGGGTTTGAGACGAGCGCGGCCAAACAGCCTGCCTACAATCTGCGCAGCTTTCCCTTTCGTCTTTCCGGGGTTCGGGATCAGGGGCCTACGGACGTCGGTTTGACTCTTATCAAGAACACTTACATCGGGGAGCGGTTTCACGCCCAGTTTCGGTTGGAAGCCTATAATCTCTTGAATTCGCACTACTTCTGGGGCGCCCACCGCAACGCGGTCAATACCAACCCCAGAAGCAGCGGGTTCGGGACGCAGGGCTTCTCCTCGGGCCCGCGAATCGTCCAGTTCGGTGTGAAGTTCATTTTCTGAACCGGGCCCGGTTGCAACCGGAAAAAAGAAAGCCGGCTGTCAGGCTTGACGGCCGGCTTTTTTGGTGGGCCCCGCAAGGTTTGCCAACCTTGGATTGGAAGGAGGCTTGGAATGCGAGCAATCTGGTTTGCGCTGCTGGGCATGCTGACGGTTCCGACGGCACTGCCTGCCCAGAGCGACCCGCTGGATGTCGCCGGCCGAAGACAGGTGTTCATCGACGGGCGCTTCCTGGAGGTCTCGGAGGGCGTCGAGCTGGTCGTTCACCCGCCGATCAAGACCAACGAGCTCACGATTGCGCCGGAACACCCCTGGGAAACCGTAATATCCGGTTCCTCCACCGTCATCAAGATCGGGGATGTCTATCACCTCTGGTACGGCGCCAGGGCTCCCAAGCAGAGGGATCCCGACACCGGCGAACCGATGTGGAACAAAGGAAGGTTTCAGAGTCTGGCTTATGCCCGCTCCCGGGATGGGATTCACTGGGAAAAGCCCATGCTGGGTCTGGCAGAGATCTTCGGAAGCAAGGAGAACAACATCGTTCTTGGCTACGGTGCCGGTGGCTTCGAGGAGCAACTCATTGCCACCTCCGTGTTTCTGGACCCCAACGCAGTTGCCGAAGAGCGATTTCGCCAGATCGCTTACGTCAGGAACCCGCCTGCGCTCCCCGCCTCCGCCCTGCACCTGTTTTCTTCGCCGGACGGAATCCACTGGAGCCTCACCCGCAAATCGGTCATCGTTTTCGAGTCGAAAAAGCACCACCTGGATACCCAAAACGTGATCTTCTGGGATGACCGCATCCACAAGTATGTGGCCTACATCCGGCGAAACCTGCGTCCTCCCGGATCCCAGGGCAGGGCCGTGGCCCGCAGCGAATCGGGCCGTCTCGAACGGTTCTTGAATGCCGAAGCGACCCCTGTCGTCCTGGCTGTGGATCACCTGGATCCCCACCACTACGATTCGAGGGAAGACCGCAACGTCCAGGTCATGGATCTGTATACGAACGCCACGGTGAAGTATCCCTGGGCCCAGGATGCCTACTACATGTTCCCCTCGGCCTATTACCACTACCACAGCAGGTTCCTCCGCGAATTCGAAAACGATTCGGTCTTCGACTTTGAATCTTTCTGGGACAAGCAGGGAGAGACCATGCCCCGGGAAGGTCAGACGGCTGCCAACACCGGACCATTGGACATCCGTTTCGCAGCGAGTCGGGATGGCATTGAATGGCAGCGGTACGACCGCCGCGCCTTTGTGGACCTGGGGATGAAGGGCGAATTCGATTCCAAGTCCAACTACATGATTCTCGGGCTGGTTCCCGCTCTCAACGGGCGCGAGATGTACATGTACTACAGCGGAAGCGATCAGATCCATGCCTGGGGCTTTCAGCCTCAAGGCGAAGCGGTTCGAAGGGAGGGGCTGGGTCCGATTCGCAACATTCGAGCCCTCAGCCGGCTGGTCCTGCGCAGGGACGGGTTCATCTCGGTTCGAGCATCGTATCCGGGAGGGCAGTTCACCACCCCCGTCCTGACATTTGAGGGTAGTGAGTTGGCCTTGAACGTCGACACCTCAGCCTTGGGCACACTCCGGGTGGAAATACTGGACGAGTTCGACAATCCCCTGGAAGGTTTTCGGCTGGCGGACTGCGACCGTATCCACACCACCAACGAGATGAACCGGATTGTCACCTGGCGCCGGGAGCCGGACGTGAGTCGCCTCTCCGGAAAGCCGGTCAAACTCCGGTTCGTCATGAATGATACCGACCTGTACGCCTTTCAGTTCAGGCAGTGAAAGGGCCTTCGACTTCGGGATCAATTCCAACCGGGACATCTCAACCTGACCGAACGACAAGGGAAACATCCATGCCAACCCATCGCTCATCCCAACCGCTGATGGTGCTGACTCTCATGGCGCTGGCCGGCGCCGGAACGCTGCCGGCCGAGCCGGCGGGCCAGACGCCGTGGGCGCGGATTACCGAAGACGACGCCACCATCAGGATCGAGACCGACCAACTCGAAGCCGTCATCCCCAAGAAGAACCCCAAGCAATGGATGACCGGCATCGAAAAGGGATCGTTTCTCGACAAGAGCACCGGCTTTCGCGAAGCCGGCGACGGGCTGTGCATCGTGGACTGGATCATGGAGCCCGGCAGCGACGCGGCCTGGCAGAAGCAAGGGACCGAGACGGTTCCTTACCGCTACAACAACGACAATCACGGGAAGCGGGCCAAGCGCATCATCGAGGGGCCCCAGCTCTGCCACCGGATGAAGCCGGTCCAACCCCAGGTGATCCGGGGCAAGGATTTCGTCGCCGTAAAGACGACCTACCGTTACGAGTACGCCGCCCCCGGCTACAACGCCGGATCCCAATGGACTCAGCTACTGGTGTTCCCGAAAGGCAAGCGATACTTCTTCTCGATGGACCGGATCGACAGCGTCAACGACTCGGACGAAATGTTCCTCCGCATCGACATGCCGGGCTGCGTCCGCCACCGGCGCGGCGAGACGTTCAGCGAGATCTACCTCAGTTACCTGGGTGGTCCGGAAGGGCTGCGGATCCCGCCCAGCGAGTTCTACGACGTCTTCCCGCCCGACGAGAAATTCAACTACCGGCGAGACACGCACGAAATGCCGGAGCATTTCATCCGCGCCTACCGCTTGCGCGATCCGAAAACGGGCCAACAGGGTCCGTGGCTGGCAGGCATCACACTTGAACCCTCCGTCGTCTACGAATCGTGGTGCAACCAGCGGCCCGGGATCGTGATCTTCATCCATGAGATCGGGGGTCGGCCGATCAAGGCCGGCGAATCCTTCAGCGCCGCCTTCATCGTCGGCTACTTCGACAGCATCGAGGAAATGCACGCCGTGAACGACCGCTACCTGGGTCACCGCGCCCTCAGCGCCGACGGGTCGGGATGGCGCCTGGAAAAACAAACGCCGTGATCGAGCAAATGGGGCCCGTCAAGCCACAAACTGAAACGCATACAGATCCGCATCCTTCAGTTGGAAGTGGAGCCGGACCGGCGTTCCGGCCAACCTGCCCACATCGCTGCCCGATTTCCAGGTGACGGCACGGTCAAGCGTGTCGCCGAAGACCTCATTGCAGTCCGCCATTGAGTATCCCGGTATCGGCGATCCGTCGGGACGCCGCAGTGCGACGCGGATACCACCAGCGGCGGAGGTGGCGAAGTTCAGGCGAAGTTCTCGTCCCGAAAAGGTGAGCGGCTTCGTCACCAATACGCCGCCACTCATCGGGGCGCTCACCGAGACGAAGCCGTCGAGGCGAAGGGTGTAACGCCGCATCGCACAACTGGTCCCGGTCCAGCCACCCTCCTTCGCGTACAGCGACAGCTCGTTCGGCGCTCCCTTGAGTTCCGACTTGGTTTCGACGACATGCCAAGCCGTGAACTGCTGGCTGTAGTTCCAGGTGTCCTGCCGCTCGATTCCGGGACGCAGGAAGGCTTCGTTCCACCGTTTGAATCTCACGCCGTCGCGGCTGGCCATGAGCAGCGCTTCCGTGATCGCCGTGCCGTATCGCAGGTTGGCCTCGGCTCGCATTTCGCGGTGTTCACGCTCCGGCAAGGCACGCATCGAATCGGACCAGCCACGTTCGATATAACGCACCGGAAAGCCGATCAGGATGTGCGGCGCCCGGTAGTAGAGTTTGACCTGATTCGTGTAGAGATGCTCGCCGGGCGAGTCCTCGTAGGTCAGGTCGGCTTCGTCACCCCAGTTGAGAAAGTCGCTGGATGATCCCGTGCGGATGGCTCGGTGGCCGGCCGGCTTCCAGACCTTTTCCGTCGTGGTCCCCTGCGTGAAAGTCCGCCAGTAAGCCCGGTACTTCCCAAGTGTCGGATCCCAGAAAGCCAGATTCTGGGAATCGAACGCTCCGTTGGTAATGACCGGGGTGTCGCTCATCAGCGACCAATGGATACCGTCAGGCGACTTGAATGCGAACAGGCCGCCTTCTCCCCGGAGCCCACCCAGCCCCTTGTAGAGGGCCTCGGCAGGACAGTTCGGGCGAGTGTCCTTGAACGGTGTGAAGTTGTGAGTGCCCACACCGTCCCACACGATGTTGTTCTGCTTCGACCCGTTGAACTCAAACCGGCCCAGGACCGGTTTCGTCCAAACGATTCCGTCCCGGCTCTCCGCGTAGCACTAGACCGTTTTGTGGCGATTCGTGATGAGTCGGCCGTCTTTCACCTCGAGCTGTGACCCGCGATAGTACATCCGGTAGAGGTCGCCATCCTGAAAAACGGTATGATAACCACTGCTGGTGCCTTCCCAAGGCGCATCGTGGACAAGTGCGATCTCACGCGGAATGGGGTGGTGCAGCCTCGTTTCGGCCTTCCCCTCAAACCGTTCAATGAGAAAGTCGTCGACAAACAGCTCGCGCCGCGAGCCGACGTCGATCAGGGTCTGCCTCCCTTGCTTGCCGGCGCAGGAAGTCAAGGGAGCCAGGGCCGTGAACCCCAGCGCCGCAGATTGCAGGAACTCTCTTCTTTTCTGGTTCATTGGAAAACCCATTCAATTGAAATTACATCCGGACAAGGCCAAGCTCCCCGCCTTCCAACGGGTGCAGGAGTAAAGGTTCGGCGGTCAACGAGCCATCTGCTCGATCTCTTCCGCCGACAGGGCCCGGTCGAACACCGCCACCTCGTCGAGACGGCCTTCCCAATTGGACCGATTGTCGCAGCGGCCGCCGAAGAAAAACTGGTCGAACGGGACGGGAAAACCTGCGGTTGACTCGGTCTCGATCTCGGGCTGGCGCCCTCCATTCAAATGAACCCGTACGGTTTCACCGTCACGTATGAACACAACCTGATTCCAAGTCCAGCGCCGAATCTCCGTCCGACCCGCCACCAGCTTGCCTCCCCGTCCATTCTCACCGCGGAGGACGACAAGCTTACCCGCATGGCTCGTGCCTCCCAGACCGAGGTGGTCCCCTTCCAGGCCATGGTCCCGCCCCCGTGAGAACATCCAGCCGCTGACCTCGCGTGCATCCGTCGGCATCCCATTCCAGAACCAGAGAACCACGGAGTACCGGTCGCCCAGACCGGCAATTCGCGCACGCAGCCGTCCTCCGGCAAAGTGGGCAGCTCGATTCTGCTCATTGTCCAGGCAGTAAGCCTCCGAGCGCGGACCCTCGAGGAAGAACGCGACGCCCGGCTCGTACAGCGCGTCGCGATCCCGGCCGGACGAATCCAGGGCCCGTGAACCGGTGAATTCATCGAGTCTCCAATAGGCCGCGGGTCCGGCCTTCAGGAGGAGGTCGAAGGCGGGACCTCGGCTCTGTCGGTACGGACGCCGGGGTCTGGCGGCCACTGTTTCCAACAACTGGAGGGCGACTTCGGTGATTTTCGGCTCGGCCTCGATCTCCAGTCCGGCCCCGCGTTTCGCCCACGTGTTGTAGCCTCCGAGAAAATGCTGTTCGGGTGGCGGAATGTAGCCATCCCCGCCGTTGGCCAGGTCCATGACCATGGTCTTCGGCAGCGGGCTCTGCAGCTTCAGCTTCAAGCCGGTGAGGGCATAGGTTTCGGTGGGAGTCGTTGCGACTGCGATGTCGCCGATGCGGACGGCCTGAACCACGATTTCGGTCGACTGCCGTTCGTGCATGACGATTTGCTCACGAGCGTAGGCTTCCACGCTCACTTTGGGGATCCGGTCTCCCATCGCTTCGACCATTCGGCGGGCCCACTCCAGGCGCTGTCCGTCCGGGACGCGATACTTGAGTTCCAGTCGCTTCTCGGCCATGGCCAAGTCCGGATCCTCGCGATATTCGATCGTGCCATAGGCACCGAGGACGAGGTCCACCATCTCCGCCGAGTAACCTTCGATCGTAGGCTCATACCTGGAGGCCGGGGGTTTTGCGTAGTCGCGCCGCCAGATATCTCCGCTACAGCCGTGCGACATGATCCCGACGAAGGGAGGATCGCTGTCGGCATGGTCGTTGCCAAGATGGGACTTCAGCCCTTCGCAGAACA
The DNA here is from genome assembly GCA_028874215.1 of Acidobacteriota bacterium. Classification (NCBI taxonomy): domain Bacteria; kingdom Pseudomonadati; phylum Acidobacteriota; species Acidobacteriota bacterium. The sequence continues at coordinate 150,300 of JAPPLF010000042.1, read as the reverse complement.
ATCCGAAGTAGTCCGCGCTGAGGCCCTGCTCGCCCGAAAAGTAGTGCATGGAAAAGTTGGCCAGCACCGCGATCGGGCGGCCGTCCAACGCTTGAAAGGAAATCAGCGACAGGTCCGGATCCTCCGGACCGGAGGGGCCGGTGACGTTGTCCCAGTTGCTGGCGGCGTGCATGGTCGCGCGTACGGTGGGGTTGCCGAATACGTCGTCGACAATTCGATCCGGCCGGCGAATCCAGCGCCGCGTGGCCGTGAATTTCTCGGCGTTCACGATCGCCCAGCCCACTTGAGCGGGTTCGAGGTTGGCTTCCGCCTCGGCCAAGGCTTGAGCGATCCTCCCCGGAAGATAGGGCAGGTAAGTCGGGTCAGCGTGCACCATGCTATCCGCGACCGACGGCGCGGAGTGCGTATGCGTCGCCGAGATGAGCATCCGATCGGTTCGGATCTTGGTTCGCCGTGCCGCCAGTTGCTTCACCTCATCCAAGAACGGACGCTGCATAAAACAACTGTCGACAACCACCATCCCGAGACGCACCCGTCCGTCGTCGAGCACGATCGCCCGTGCATTCAATGGGGTCTTCACCTGGTCGACGGTGCGGGCGACGAGGCCGCCGTTGACGACGACCGGGAACTGCAGGGGCGTCACGTCCACCACCGCTGCCCCGGCCCTGAACTCAGCCCAAGCGTCCACTGTCGTCAATACCGGCAAGGCGCAAAACAGAAGAAGTGCTGCATGCGGCTTCATGTGATGTTCCCTTCTGGACGTGGAAGACCGCTACATGGTGCGGATATGGATCGCTTGAAGGTCGAACAATTCGGCAACACTGGCTCTCCCCAAGTCTATGGCTGATTCGACCCCCACAGTTGTATGCTAGAGAGTAGTGAGTGGTGAAAATCGCGTTTCGCCGCAGGGCGTTCACCACCGGCCCTTCCAGGTAATGTCAACATATTATGGGGAATCACCCATCCTTCGCGCGCGATCTGTTCTCGCACCGGATTCCGGTCACGGACAGCCTCGAACGAAAGGGGCTGTTGCGACGATGCAAGCAGGACCCGAGATATCCGGTGTGGCCTGTTATTGCGTCCAGCCTGTTGGTCTTCCTCATTCTGGCTGGGACCGGGGCCCGGTCTCAGCAGAATCGATCCGGGGATTCCTGGACCATCCGCTCCCAAGAAGTCTGCGGCGCGGCGAACCAGACGCTCCCCAAATGGGCGTTTGAGCAGAAATCACCGGAGCAGGCTGTGCGGGTGTTGCAGGATCGTCTGCGCTCGAACCCTCAGGATCCCATGCTCAATTATCAGTTGGGAATCCTCTACCAGGCCCAAAACCAGTTCCGGAAAGCCATCGCCCAATATTGGAAGAGCAGACACCTGGATGAGGACTCGGATCTATATCCGCTCGCCCTAGCCTCGGTTTTGTTCCACTGTAAGCAAGCCAGAGAAGCCATTCAAGTGCTGCGGGCCTTTCTGGAACGGCATCCGGAGTCTCTCCCCTGTATTCGCTTACTGTGCCGGATATACGTCCGGGAGGGCCAGCATGATCAGGCGCTGGCTCTGGCTCGGAAGGGCCTCACGCTGGACCCCGGCGACAGCTACGGACATTACCTCCTGGGAGTCAGCCACAAGGGGCTGATGCAATTCGAGGAATCGCAAGCTGCATTGGAGCAGGCCGTTGCCCTGGCCCCCTCGTTCGCCGAGGCCCGCCTGGAGTTGGGTTTACTTTACAGCGCCGATCACAAGACCTTTGGCCTGGCCGTTGAGCACCTGGAGTTGGCGATCTCGTCAGGATTGGTTCGACCGGACGTTCACAAGAGCCTGGGCTTTGTACTCCTCAAACTGGGGGAGCATGAGAAAGCGGTGGAACAACTGGAGCTGGCTTTGCAAGGCAGCCCGGACTATGTGGAACCCCATTTTCTGCTGGCGGATGCATTCCGCAAATTGGGGATGAAGGAGAAAGCGGCAGCCGCTCTGAAACGATTCCAATCTCTGAGGACGGCCGCCCGGGAACGGCTGGCGGTGGAGAACAGAGGCCCAAGGCTATACGCGCAGGGAGTGGACCTCTTGTCCAAGCAGGCTGCGCCGGAGAAGGCGTATGCGGCCTTCCTCGAATCCGTTGAGGCTTCCCCCGACATGGATCTGGGTTTCTATCGATTGGCCCAAATCGATACCGAAAGGGGGAACCGCCAACGTGCGGCCGATTGGATTCGCCAGGCGATTCAGGTGTATCCGCTTGACGCGCGGTACCACTTCGTGCTGGCCAGACTCCTGGAGCAGACTCATGTGGCCGGCTCCCTCGACGCCGTCAGGACGGCCATCGAATTGAACCCGACGAATGCGGACTACCACAACTTCCTGGGCAATCTGCTCTTCAAACGGGATGACTTTCAGGGCGCCGTCCAAGCTTATCGCCGGGCCGTGGAAATGGACCCGGACGACCCCATCCCGCACTTGAATCTGGCCACGACGCTGCCCAAGATCGGGGCCGCTCATGAGGCCGAAAGAGAAAGAGAGATCTACTTCCGGCTGTCCGGCGGAGGGAAACCCGATTAGATGCCGCGTCGACTCATGACCGCAGTGCTTTTCCCGCTGCTGGCCGTCGAAGCCTGGGCCCTGGGTGAAGCTCCCGACTCCGGCTCCTCAATAACCTTTCGGGATGTGACCGCACAAGCCGGTATCCGTTTCCTGCACCAAAATTCGCCGACTCCCAAGAGATACGCCGTAGCAACGGTGGGATCAGGATGCGGTTTTATCGATTTTGACAGAGACGGCTACCAGGACATTCTGCTCATCAACGGCGGTTGGACTCCGGGTACCGACAAGAACCTCTCCTTCGATCACTCCCTTTATCGAAACCGGGGTGACGGCACCTTCCGGAAGGTGACCGCCCAGGCCGGAATTGAATCCAACCGGTACTACGGAATGGGCGTCGCCGTCGGCGATTACGACAACGACGGATTCGACGATCTCTTCATCACCAATTTTGCCGGTCCCGATCTTCTTTATCGCAATAATGGAAACGGAACCTTTCGCAACCGGTCGCTGGCGGCGGGTGTGGGAGGCGACGGACGATGGAGCTCCAGTGCCGCCTTCTTCGATTATGACAATGACGGTTTCCTGGATCTCTATGTCGTTGGTTACACAGATCATTCACTCGATAAAAACAATCCGATCTGCAAACACGGACCCATGGTGGCCACCTGTGGTCCCGAGGCCTTCAACGGCGTCCCTGACGTCCTCTATCGAAACCAGGGCGACGGCACCTTTGCCGAGGTGGGTCACAAGGCTCGCGTGGCTCAGTTTGCGGGGAAGGGTCTGGGGGTGGCGCCACTGGATTTTGACCGGGACGGCCTGGTCGACATTTACGTGGCCAACGACGGAGTCGACAATTTCCTCTTCAGGAACCAGGGAGATGGATCCTTTTCCGAGGTGGGGCTGTTGACCGGAACCGCTCTGGACGAGAACGGAGAGCCGCAGGCAGGCATGGGAGTCGTCGCCGGAGACTACGACGGGGACGGGCTTCTCGATCTGGCGGTGACCAATCTGGACCTGGAATACCTGGCCCTCTACAAGAACATGGGTGACGGCTTTTTTGAAGACATGAGCTCCCGTGCCGGCGTTCTGGCTCCCAGCCGGCCCTTTGTGGGTTTTGGGCTGGGTTTGATCGACGTGGACAACGATTCGGATCCGGACCTGGTTGTCGCCAATGGCCACATTATGGACAACGCGGCCCAACTGAGAGCAGGGGCCTCTTACCGGCAACCCAAACTTCTGCTGGAGAACGCCGGCGGCCTGTTCGAGGACGTCACCTCTGAGCGTGGCGAAGTATTGACGGTACCCCAGGTCAGCCGGGGTCTGGCCTGGGCGGATTACGACAATGACGGCGATCTGGATGTGCTGGTCAGCAATTGCGGCGGAAGCCCGGTGCTGTTGCGCAACGAGGGAGGCAACGAAAATACCTGGCTGCAATTGAGACTGGTCGGCAATAAATCCAACCGAAACGGCTTCGGGGCTCTGGTAGAGATCAAATCTGGCGAGAAACGCCGGGTCTCCCAGGTCACCTCAGCCGGCAGCTATCTTTCGGCCAGCGACTATCGAGTTCACTTCGGCCTGGGAGAATATCAGGGCAAGGTCGAGATCACGGTTCACTGGCCAAGTGGAATCCGAGATCATCTGCGAGAGCTTCAACCCCGGCAGATCGTCGTGGTGGAGGAAGGAAGCACCAACCAGCCGGCGACAGCAGCCGCGGCAGGAGTTCCGGTCAGGGGCAAAAATGAGTCACCAGACTCAAGGGATGAGATCGGCGTTGGCTCCGAAACTCATTCCCCGAACTGAAACGCATACAGATCGGCGTCTTGCAGGATAAAGCGCAAGCGAATCGCCTGACCCGCAATCCTGCTCACGTCCGTGGAACCGTTCCAGGAAACCGTTCGGTCGATCTCATTCCCGAAGGTCTCATCCGCTTCCGGCAACGAGTAGCCGGGGATCGGACGGCCCTCGGCGTCCTGCATTTCAACTTTGAGTGTGCCCGCCGCCGAGGTGGCGAAGTTCAGCCTCAGCTTGCTTCCTTCGAACTTCAAGACCCGGGTCAGCAACTCGCCGCCTCGCATCGGCGCCGAGGCTGAGACGAATCCATCCAGGCGCAGGGTGTAGCGGCTCATCTTTCCACCCTTGCCGTGCCAATAACCCGAGGAGGCATAAAAAGACAGTTCATTGGGGGCTCCGGCCCGGGCCGCTTTGGTTTCCAGCATCTGCCAGGCCACTGTCTGGTGAGCGTAATACCACGAATCGTCACGTTGTATGCCCGGTCGAATGAAACCTTCATTCCAGCGCTTGAACTTCACACCATCACGGCTTGCCATGATCAGGGTTTCGGTCAAAGCCGTCCCATAGCGTAGATGCGAGCTGGCTCTCAATTCCCGTTTCTCCAGGTCCGGAAGAGCTCTCATCGAAGCGGACCAACCTCGTTCGATATATCGCTGCGGCGTTCCCACCAGGATGTGGGGCGCCCGATAGTAGGGCGCCACGTTGTTTATATACAAGTGCTCTTCGGGAGAATCGAAATAGGTCAAATCGGCATGGTTGTCCCAGTCAAGGAAATTCCCGGAAGTAGCGGTACGAATGGCCCGGAAGCCGGCCGGCTTCCAATTGTCCTTTTCGGTGACGCCGCCGGTGAAGGTTCGCCAGTAGGCACGGTACCGGCCGATGGTGGGATCCCAGAAGGCAAGGTTGGCGGAATCGAACGCGCCGTTGGTGATCACCGGTTTTTCCTGCATCAAGGACCAGTGGACGCCGTCCGGGGATTTGTAGGCGAACAGTCCGCCCTCTCGCTTGATGCCGGCCAATGCCTTGTACCGTTCCTCCCTGGGGCAGGCCGGGTTCTCGTCGATCACCGGCATGAAATTATGGGTGCCGATTCCATCCAGAATGATGTTGTTCTGTTTCGATCCCTGGTATTCGACGATGCCGAGGTCGGGCTTGACCCAGTGAATTCCATCCCGGCTCCGGGCAAGACAGGTGACCGGCGTGCCGTCGAATACGAGTTTTCCCGGGAGGGTCTTGAAGTTCCAACCGCGATAGTACATGCGGTAGCCGTCGCCATCCCGGAGTACGGTGTGGGATCCGCTGGCGTTTCCTTCCCAAGGGGCATCATGTTCGATCACGACCTCGCGAAAGGCCGGATGATGAAGCCGAAGCCGGGCTTTACCTGAGAGTTGCTCGATCATGAAGTCGTCCAGGAACAACTCGCGGCGCGACCCTATGGAAACGGGTTCATCGGTGCTCTTCGGGCCCGCGCGGGCAAGCGCGACCGGTTGCATGGCGGCGGCCGTTATCCAGGGGATCCGATTCAAAAAGGTGCGACGATTGGTTGTCATGTTCACTCTCCGTATACTGAATTGTATTGCAGTATTCCTGACCGCGCCGTCCGGAAGGGAACCGCCCGCCAAGTGGAGGATCAAATGGACAAGAATCTTATATTTTGCAGGCCGAAGGTCTGCTGCCTCTTGCTCCTCTCATTTCCGGCTCTCTTGCCCGTCTGTTCTCCCCTTCTCGCCGGCCCCAGCAGGCTGTTGCTTCGAGAGTTCGATCGGGCCATCAGCCGGTGGGTGGTCCGGGACGGCGAGGGGATCCGCTACCTCCTGACGCCCGGGAGGGGACCCGAGGGACAGGCGGGCTTCGCACTTCGAATCTCAAAAAACACCAGATCTCGATCACTGGAGGATTTTCTCCCCCCGGCCGACCTCGTCCCTCCCCGGAGCGCCCGCGAATCGATTTGTTGCGCCGGCATGGCCCTCGATGGCGCCGGCCGTCTGCATTTCGTCTGGAGCACCGAAGAGGGTCTTTCCGGTTACGGCATGATGAGCCTGGATCGGCTCAAGAGGCGCCTGAAGGCCGGAGAGGAGCTGCCCTGGGTGAATCCAGCCGACGGGACGCCCGGAGCGCTGATTCTGGCTGAGTCGGGTTCGCTCGTGGGTGACATCAGGCAGGCGCCCAATGGCGACGTCTGGCTGGCATGGACGGCCGGGACGGGCGACGACGCCTCCCTCCACCTGGGGAGCATCAGCGGAGGGAAATGGGAAGCTTTCGAAATCGCGGCCGGAGACAGCCATGCTCCACCCGCTCTTCTCATTGACAGCGGGGGGGGCTTTCACCTGGCCTGGCATAACCGGGAAGGGCGTGGTTTCTATAACAGCAAAGAGCCTTCCGATCTGCGAGAAGCGCTCAAGGAGTCTGCCGTTGAAACCCGAGCCTCCTCTTCCGTGCCCGCCGGACCCTGGAGGCTCTGGGCCTATCGGCCGGCCCTGGTGGAGACGCCCGCTGGAATACTGGCGGTCCACGAGAGCGGAACGGCGGAGTTGAGATCCGTTTTTCCAGGGGCCAAAGAAAAAAAACACTTTCCTCTCACCGGTGAGGACGAAAGGTTCACGTGGGATTTCTGTCACTCGCCCCGGTTTGCCGTCGACCGCTACGGCATCCCCTGGGTTTTCTTCATCAACGGCACCCGCCAGCACGTGTTTTACGCCCGCTGGCTGGAAAAGCAGTGGAGTCCGGTCTTGAACGCCTACTGGCTCACGCGCAATACGCCCAGAATGGACGAAAACCATCTCTCCATCGAGCGGCTGGCGGTGGAGGAGAAAATGGCTGAGGACGCTGAGGGGATCGGTGTCTCCATCACCCACGAAAGCCGGTTTCCCAAGACGGCCTATCACACCATGCCGGTCCCGTCTCTCACAGCCACTCCCGGAACGACTGTCCTGTTCTTGGATTTGAAGGAGTTGAAAGCGCTGGACGGTCTGCGGCTGAAGGTCAATGAGGCCACGAAATACCAGGGAAACCCGGTGATCGCCCGAGGAGCCGCCGGGGACTTCGATGCCGGGGGAGCCTCCCAATTGGGCGTCCTGAAAGAGAACGGCCTGTATCGAATGTGGTATTCCGGCGTCTTTCGCGAGCCCGGGTCCAAGTGGCCCGAGTCGGGCCCCGTACCCATGCGCCGGATTGGTTACGCGGAGAGCAACGACGGCTACGATTTCAGGAGAGTGGATCTGGGATTGGTTCCCTTTGGTGGACGGGAGCGTACGAATCTGGTTGCGGGACTTCCCCCCGCCCCGGTCTACAAGCCCATCTTTGCGGGGGGAATCCATCGTGACGCCCACGAGGCGGACCCGGCGAAGAGGTACAAGCTGCTGAAGTGGGACCGGGACCCCCTCGAGGAAGCGAGTGCGCCGCACCTGCAGGAGAGTCAGCGCTGGACCCTCTTCACCTCCCCTGACGGTATCCGGTGGAGCCGGCAGGCAGGAGGGAACATCTCCTTTCCTGCCGGCCAGCCCGGTTCTTTCGTGCCCATGTCCCTTTTTTTCGACGAGGCGGAAAAGGATCCGGGAAAGCGCTACAAGGCTTACGGCTTTACTTCATTGAATATCAGCCGCCGCGGCGGGGCCTACGGCTACAGCCCGGATGCCGTTCAGTGGACGGGGCATCCTCAGAACCCCATTTTCGACCCCTTTGCGCGAAGCGTACCCGTCGTCAGAAGCGGAAAGGTGGAACAGATCCATGATGTGGTGGTGTGGAAACAATACGGCTACTACCTGGCCCTGTATCAATACCAGCACAGCGGGTCGAACATGGATGTGGAACTGGCCGCGAGCCGTGACGGAGAGTCCTTCGTATTCATCCAGCCCGGCGAGAAGGTGATCACTCGCGGCGCTCCGGACGCCTGGGACTCGGACATGGTCGCCCCTTCCGTGCCCCTGGTGGATGGCGAAGAAATCAAGCTGTACTACGGAGGCTGGCGCCTTTCGCATTGGGCCGAAGGGCAGCCCTCGGGGGGCGTGGCGACGCTGAGACTGGACGGCTTCACCCATCTGGAGTTGGTGAAGGAACGGGCTCGAGGCAGTCTCACCACCATTCCCATCGGGCCCGGCACGGCTTCTGAACTGTACGTGAACGCCGACTGCAGCGCCGGAGGCTTCCTGCAAGTCGAGCTGATCGATCCCGCCTCCGGACGGCCACTGCCGGGGTACTCGAAAGAGGAGAGTCCCAGGTTCGAGGGGGACTCGGTGGCTTGGAGAGTCGAATGGGAAAGCGGAGGAGGCCTCCGGGGGCTTGAGGGGGAGTCATTCCAGATCAAGTTCCATCTGGCGGCCACAGGGGGATCTCCCAAGCTCTATTCATTCAGTCTGAAGTAATAGAACGATTCCGGTGTCTTCAGGGTTCTTGTATAATCAGGGCGTGAACCCGCCGATTCTTTCTTTCGAAAGAATTCTCCGTCGACTGCTGATTGCTCTTCTCCTGTTTATTCTGCCGGAGGTTCCGATCCTGGCCGGAGCCCAGGAGAACAAGTCCGGGAAGTCCCCGCCTCAAGCCCAGCTCAAAGAGGAAGCGGAAGATTACTTTCGACGCTGGTTGGACGAGGACGTCGTCTACGTGATCTCCAAGGAAGAGCGCGCCGTCTTCGAGAGTCTGACCACCCCGGAAGAAAAGGAGCAGTTCATCGAACAGTTCTGGTTTCAAAGAGATCCGGATCCGCGCAGCGCCGCCAACGAGTTCAAGGAAGAACACTATCGCCGGATCGCCTACGCCAATGAGAGATTCGCCAGCGGCTTTCCCGGATGGATGCATGACCGAGGCCGCATCTACATCATTCACGGGCCGCCCGACGAGATCGAGGCGCACCCTTCCGGCGGGAGGTATGACCGGCCCCTTGAAGAGGGAGGAGGAACCACCGTAGCTCATCCGTTCGAAGTCTGGAGGTACCGCTTCATCGAAGGCCTTGGCTCCGATGTCATCCTGGAGTTCGTAGACCCTTCATGGAGTGGGGAATACAGGCTCGCCCTCAACCCCGACGAGAAGGATGCCCTGCTCCATGTGGCCGGCGCAGGCAATACCATTGCTGAAATGATTCAGCGCGACGAATCCCTGGAAGGGACGGCCTTCACGTCGCCCGGAAACGCCAATCTCCGAAGCTTTCGAGCCCGGGACACCGCCTTCGACCGCTACCAGACGTTCACCAGGATCCGGCACGCCAAGCCCCTCAAGCATCGTGACCTGAAACGCCTCGTGGAGGTCGACGTCACTTACCAGGACCTTCCCTTTTCCCACCGGGTCGATTATTTCGGCCTCGACGAGACGCGCGCCCTGGTGCCGGTCAGTGTCGAAATCCACGATCGTGAACTCACTTTCGGCGAGGAAGAGCATGGAAGGCGGGCTCGCATGGCGGTCTATGGAATCGTAACCAGTTTGTCGAATCGGACTGTGGACGAATTCGAAGCGGATCTGGTGACCGACTATCGGGCCCGGACCGCCCGCTCCGTCTATCAAAGGGTTTTGGTGCTGGAACGAAAGGGCCGCTACAAGCTGGACCTGATCATCAAGGATCTCAACAGCGGGCGTGTGGGGGTCCGCCGCCTGGTATTGATTCCACCGCCGCACCGGTCCGAGCTTTCAGTCAGCTCGATTCTGCTCTCGAATCGAATCATGCGACTGGAGAGCGCCCCGGAGCGTAATGCGATGTTCGTTCTGGGGGACTTGCAGATTCGACCGAGCTTGGACAAAGTCTTCCGGCCCTCGGATAATCTCAATTTTTATCTCCAGGTGTACAACGTTGCCCTGGATCAGACCGCAATGAGGCCCTCACTGAGGGTCGCGTACCGGGTGGCGAGAGATGGACACCCGGTCGCGCAGTTCATCGACATCATGGGTCGGTCGATACAATATCTCTCCGAGCAGAGAGTCGTTCTGGTCCTGCCCGTCTCCCTGCAGAGCTTCGAGCCGGGAAGCTATGAGATCACGGTGACGGTGAAGGATCTGATCCAGGAAAGAGAGGTTCGAGTCTCCGAGGCCTTTGACGTGGCAGCAGAGGCCGCCGGCTGAGAGGACTCCGGAACCCGTTCTCAAACCTTTCCCCTGCCTGACCGGACTGATTTCGAAGGACGTCCCAATTCCTGAGCTGCTTGCCCAGGTAGCCCGGACCGCTCAGCTACGGACAGGTCATACGAGGTCTTGATGCTGTCGTGTCTTTCACCGACTCGATCACGAAGAACCCGGTGAGGACGGAACCTGTCCGGAGACCAGCCCGAATCCCCATCGTAGCCGCGACTCTCACTTTCACCGCTTCACTGCTCACAGGCTGTGTCGCGGACCCTGGTCCGGAGGAACAAGGTGGGGGACGGGATGTGCCCCGTCTGGAGATTTTCAAGTATCCGAGCCCCGTCCTTGACAACGGACCACCTGGCTCGTACGACGAGGGCTACCTGGGCGAGCCGTGTGTGCAGTTGGTCGATGGTGTCTACGAAATGTGGTACGAAGCCATCGAATACCCCCCATATGACGCCGGACACCGGTGGACTATCGCCTATGCCTCCTCCCGCGACGGAGTTCATTGGGTCAAGGATCCTGCTCGACGCTTACTCCCCAACCCGGACTATCCCTGGTGCAACAAAGAGGTGTTGGAGCCATGGGGTTTCAAGGAGGGAGGGCTTTACCGGATCTACTTTTCGGCCAACGGCATCGAGCAGATCGGCTACGCCGAAAGCCACGATGGTACTCACTGGAAGAATTTCCGCCTGGTCCTGGGTGCGGCGCAACTGGAGGGCAAGAAGATCAACGGCCTGCCGATTCTCACTGCCAGCGAGCCTTGCGTCGTTCAACGGCCTGAAGGGGGCTATATCATGTACTTTCAGGCCGAGACTTCCGGCAATTTCGACCACATCGGCTATGCCGTCTCCCCTGACGGAATAGACTTTGCCGTTCCCGCCGATGGGGATGGCAACCACACTCCCGCCTGGAATGCCCGCGATGCCTGGCAGCCGGCCCGCGGATTGGCCGGTCCCTGTGTCGTCCGGCATGGAGGTTTGTACTATCTGTTCTGTAGCACCTGGTCGGCGCCTTACAATCTGGGGTATGCCGTTTCCCGGGACGGACTCCGATTTGCGCCCGGGCCGGCGAATCCCCTGGCAACTACAACTCCCTTCAGTTGGGATAACTGGGCGACCTACGAGCCCGGCGTCTTGATCCTGCCGGACGGCCGGGTTCAGATGTGGTGGAACGGGGTGCGGGAACGAGGAGGCCGGCAAGACGCCAGGTACGTGGGTGCCATCGGCTACGGCTTCGGATACCTTGATGCCTCACCCTCAGACAGCTTGGTCTGTCACTGGTCCCTGGATGAAGGCGGCGGCGACCATTTGGAAGACGGAACCACGTTTGGGCACCGGGGCCGGAACGAGGGTGCCGTGGTGGGACGACCGGGTGCCCGTCCAGAGACGGGAACGGCCTACGAGTTCGACGGTCAGGACGATTTTCTGTGGGCTCACCACATGCCGCTTCTTGGGCGCGGAAGCCTTTCGATCTCATTTTACCTGTGGCCGGGCGACGTGAGCCGTCCCCAGGCTCTGGTGAGCAAGTCCAACGTGGAAGGGATGTTTTCGGGCTTTCCCAGCCGTGAATGGCGTATCGGGATCGACGGCCGGGGGCGGCCACTATTCGAGGTGGGAAGGTCAAACGCTGCCGATGGCTTCACTCGGTGCCGGGCTACCCGGCCAGTTGTCTTGCAGCGGTGGCAGCACATCCTGGCGGAATACAGTGAAGAGGCCGCCATGATTCGCCTCTACCTGGACGGACAGCTCGTTGCAGCGGCGCCTCACCCGGGCGGAAGGAGAACGGGCCGATCCATTCTCTCGGTAGGGGCGGAGCTGGATTTTCGGAAGCCCGTCCAAAACAGGGCGCCATTGAGCCGGGACCTGACCCACGACATGGGCGGCTTCTTCAAAGGCGCTCTGGATGACTTCCGCTTCTACGCATCCACGCGATGAATCTCTGTTCAACGGATCGTCAACCCACCAACTCCGCCACCCCGATTCCAGCAAAGCGATTGCCGTCATAGAACAGGTAGGTGTGTTCCGCCGAGCGCCAAATGCAAGGATAGCAGGTCATTTCGCTGTCCCAACCCGACTCGCTGACCTCCAGCACCGGGTCGGGCCACCACTTCCACCGTATTCCGTCCGGGCTCTCGGCGTAGTGAATGCGGTAGAGACGGCGATGGTCTTTGACGACGCTGAACCACATTCGAAAGCCGCTCCCGGTCTTTTCCACGAAGGGCTTGGAACAGGTTGAAAGGTAGGAGTCGATCCGGGGCGGAATATTGATCAGCGCCCCCGCGGGATGCGGCCTGAAGGTATGGCCCCCGTCGTTCGAGACGGCAAGGGCGATTGAAATCTTGCTGTTCGTCTCAGGCCAGCGTACGACGGCCGTATACCACATCCAATACTGCGAACCGACCTTCAGGACGGCGCAGGAACCGGTGCCGTGCTCGTCGCAGGAAAAGGGCCTTCCCAATTCAAGCAGGGACCGGCCGCTGCGCTTCCAGGTCAGGCCGGCGTCGTCGCTCTCGGCCAGAGTGGTCCGATAGGCCTTGAACCTGCCGAAGGAGTGGTAGTCTCCCCCCCAGCCACAGTAATACATGTGCCAGTGCTTCCCGGTGACGGGGACCACCCAGGGATAACTCACCCAGTGGGAATCGATCGACCCGGGCGGACCGAAGTCCAAAAGCGGCTGGTTCGAAACCTTCCTCCAACTCAGGGGATCGGAAATGTCAGCCTCCGCAAGGCCGATTCGCCTCCGCTGACCCTCGATGCTCATGTAGTACATGCGCAGCCGATCGCCGGCCTGGACGATGTGAGGAGCCGACGGGCACCGGTCCCAGCCGCCTTCTTCGGCGCAGGGGAAGATGAGCTTCAGTTTCCTCCACCTCTGGCCCTGGCCCTGGAAGCGGGTCGGGAGCCTCATCCCGGTCCCCGCTCCCAGTAGAGGCGGCAACGTCGTTGCATAGATAAACTTACGCCTGTCCATGTCGATTCCGGGTGACCTCCATCGCCTCGAACTCCTTGGTCGCGTCCCTGAGCCGCCGTTGAGCCTCTCGTAACGCGAACTCGCCCGCATTTGGACGTGCACCGGTCGCCTTCGGGACGGTGCAGCGCTCCTGCCGATTCCCGGACAGAGCCGGACCCGGCAGCGTCCGCCGATCAATTCATGGACAGGAATCCCCAGGACCTGGCCCTTCAGGTCCCGGCAAACGATCTCGATGCCGCCGATGGCGGCAGGCGGTGTGCCTCGCCTACAGTTTCCGGATGCAGTCGCCGACCCGGATCTGCCCCGCCTCCACCACGAAGACGTAGCATCCGCGCAACCGCAAATCCTTCGTACCGGGGCCGTTCACGAACTTCAGGGCGTCGACACCGTAACGGCTCGAGAATTTCTTGCAGCCCGTGTGCGGCAGTTCCGAGACCTCCACCAATGCCTCGCCGATCCGGAAACGGGTGCCGACCGGGAGGTTTTCCGCGGTGAGGTTCATGTCCACCGCCAGGTTGTCTCCCGAGAGGGACCAGCGATCGCGGCTGCCGGCGATGAGGGAAAGGAGGCGCGAATTGATGAGGGTCAACTGCACCTTGGGATCGGAGCTGCCGTCTGGAAGCTTGCGCCAGCAGGTCTCTTGCCAGCGGTCCCCTTCCAGACCCCCCTCAGGAGAGAGGCGGGCTTCGCTCAAAGACTTCCGGACGTTCGTGGCCGGACAGGCGGTGATGGCCTCCACCCTGCCCTCCTGGCGGGGAGCCGCCAGAATCGTATCCAGTGCCTCCTGCAGTTGATCCAAAGTGACGAACGTTCTTGTCATCGATATCCTCCGCTCCGCCGCCGGCCGGGTGGCGTCCGCCGGGAAAGGGCTGAGTCCGGTGCAATGGCGCCGCTATTTGATCTGGAACGAGTAGAGCCGGGCGCGGCTGTAGACGAATTTGAGCCGGGCCGGGCCCGTCACGCCACTCAGGTCGCCTCCTTCCCAGCTCACCGTCCGGTAGACGCCCTCTTCCTCGCTCAACGTGGAATCCGAGGCGCCGTAGCCCGGAATGGTCCGGCCGCTCCGGTCCTGGAGCTCGACCCGCAAATAGCCGTTGTTGTCCGGGTCGTCGTTGAAGATGTCCTTCCAGGGAGCGTCCGCCCCTCCCTTGCCGCCGGCCAGCAGCTCCACGTTGACCTTCAGGGTGCTGCCCTCGAAGCGGAGCGGGTGAGTGGTGACGTAACCCTCGGCGGTGGCGTCCAGGGCGGCCCAGCCGTCCTGGCGGATCTTCATCAGGCCGATCTGTCCCTTGTGTTCGGCCGCGGGGGCGTTGTGAAGGTTGTCGAACCCCGAGTAGTAGATCCAGACCTCACCGTCATGGACCACCGGCGTCGAGATGGGGAACAGCATCCCGCTGTCGAAACTGCTTCCGCCGTAGCCGTTCACCTGGTAGCCCAGGACCATGAAGGGCCGGCGGTAAACGGACCGCTCCCAGTTCACACCGTCCCGGCTGGATGCCAACTGGGCGTCCATGGTCTGGATGTCGGTATGGAAGACCCAGATCAATCCCAGGTAGCTAGAGCCGTAGGGAAAGGCCGAGACCCCGTAGAACTCGGTGTGGGGCGGGTCGAACTCGTCCGGCTCCAGGACGAAGCGGCTGTCGCGCCAATGGATGAAGTCGTCGCTCACCAGCCGCGACACCTTGCGCGGTCCGCCGGGGCTGGTCTTGTGGTAGAGCCAGTACTGTTTCGTGCCGGGGTCCCGCATCAGGCCGAAGGTGTCGCCGCTGCCCCAGATGGGCACCACCGGATTGTTCTCGTAGTCGGTCCAGTTCAGACCGTCGGGCGAGAAGGCGACCCAGATGCCGTGCTTGGGCCGGTCGTGATGTTGCCAGTAGGCCATCTTGTAACGGCGGTTGGGGTCCGGATCGTCCGGCTCCTTGAGGACCACGTGATTCCAGCTGACCCAGTCGAGGACGATGTTGTTGGCCTTGGAACCGCGGAACTCCACAATGCCCAGTTCGGGCTTCTCCCAGTGGATCCCGTCCTTGGAGGTGGCGTAGCAGAGGAACTCGCGGACGTCGGTTTTCCGCGAATTGCCGAAGGTGTTGTACCAAAGCTTGAAGATCTGCTCCTCCTCGTCGTAGATGGCGCTGCCCGGCTGCAGCACCAGATAGCCTTCCCAGGGGCGGTCCGGCTTGATGATGGGGTTTTCGGCAACTTTCCGGGGACGGGTGTTGTAAGCCCCGGTCAGCGAACGCCAGACCCGGTCGCTGTCGGCGATCAGGTGGTCGTCCACAAAGAGCTGCACCCTGGAATCGATCTCCCGGACCGGGCTCGGCTCCGCGGGTGCGCCCGGCTGACAGGACGGCAGCAGGAGCAAGGTCAGCCCCAAGAGCAGAAAACGATTGGGTTTCCGCATAAAACACCCTCCCTGAGGTTCTCGGTTTCCGCCCGAATTCTTGGGTCCGACCCGGCAAAAGTCAAGGTATGGAGCGGCGGCATTCCTGTCGCCGATCTCCAAACTAACCCTCAGGCAACGAGTGAACGGACCGCTGAAATGCCTACCCCCCTCAGAAACGAAAAAAGCAGAGGTGTTTCGCGACGGGGCGATGGTCTAGCATAGGCCCTTCGACCCACGAGGAGCGGAAACGAGGAATCAGTGAACGCAGAGACCCTGAAACCCGAGGCGGTCACTCGGGAGATGGACCGGCACAACTCCTGGGTCTTCGCCATCTCGCATCTCCTGATCTACTTCGCTTCGCCGGTGGTCTACGTCGGGATCGTGCAGGCGGCTCTGTGCGACAAGCTGGGCGCCAGCGCGGCAGTGGCCAACCTGCCCAACTCGGCCTATTTCCTGGGATTCTTCTTTCCCGTCATCCTCTCCTGGACCCTGGCCTACCGCTTCGAGCGGACGGTGGTGGTGGCGGCCAATCTGATCACCTCCTCTTCCCTGATCCTGGTGGCGCTCTCGCTCTTCCTGCCGGTGGCGGATTCGATCCGCCTGGGGGTGGTCATCGGTCAGGGGCTGGTCCTGGGACTGGCGGACTCCTCCTCCATCGTCTACATGTACCAGTGCCTGAAGCGGGGAACGAGCCTGAAGGGCCGGGCCCGCTGCCTGAAATGGACCTTCGCCTTCACACCCATCCTGGCGGTGGTGGGCAACCTGCTGGCCCAGTTCATCCTCGGCGGCGGAATTCCGGCTCTGTCCCATCCCAAAGACTTCGGGCTCCTCTACCTGATGGCCGCGGGTTGCACGGGAGGGGTCGCCTTCCTGGCCACGCGCTTCCGCCTGGTGGATATCGCAGAGAAGAAACCCCCTTTCGCCGAGACCATGAAGACCACGTTCCGGTCCTATCTCCAGGGCCGGACCCTCTTCCTGATCTGGATCGCGTATCTGTTCCTGTTCCTGGCCTGGAACTCCACGACCAACCTCTCCCTTTACAGCCGGGAGGCCCTGGGGGCCGATCCCAAGGATTACGCCGGCTACATGAACGCCCTCCGCTTCGGATTCAAGGCCGTCACCGGTTTCGCCCTGGGAGTGATCATGATTCGTTGGGGGATCCGGGCGCCCCTGGTGACGACGGTCCTGCTCACGGCGGCAGGGATCCTCTGGGCCTGGGTGGTGCCGGGCCACGCCTTCCTGATGGCCTTCGCCTTCATGGGCGGGGGCGAACTGGCCGGCGCCTATTTTCCCAACTACGTCATCAGCGTCTCCGCGGCGGCCGCGGCGGCCCGGAACAACGCCTTCCTTTCACTGGTGCTTCCCGTCAGTTCCTTCGCACCGGCGCTCCACGGCGCCCTCGCCGACGCCTTCGGCTTTCCCGCCAGCTTCGGATTCGGTTTGGCCATGGCGGCGCTGTCGCTGACGCTGGTGTTGTGCTTGCCGAAGCAGGCGGAGACAATCGCTGCCAAATCTCATGACTGATCAGTCAGCGCGCATCGGAATCCTCTATCCGTTTCATTCGGCCGAAGATGACTACCCCCGCATGGCTCCCATGGTCCGTCCCCGGGTGGAGATGGAGGTCGTGCACACCACCATTTCCGAGGACGCCCACCGCGAGGACGCTTGCCTGGCTACGGGGGACGTGAACCGCCTCCTGGAGGGCGCCCGGGAATTGGCTCCCAAGAAGGTGGACGCCGCCATGTGGGCCTGCACCAGCGGCAGCTTCGTCTACGGACTGGACGGGGCCCGGGATCAGGTCCGGCCGGTGGCCGGCTACCTGGGAGTCCAGGTCTCCAGCACCTCGCTGGCCTTCGTATCGGCCCTTCATTTCCTGAACATTCGCCGCGTTGCGGTGGCCGCCAGCTATCCCCGGGACGTGACCCTGCTGCTGAAACGGTTCCTCACCGATGCCGGAGTCGAGACGGTCCACCTGGACTGCCTGGGCATCGTCACCGGGGTGGAGGTGGCCCTGTTGAACCAGGAGCAGGTCACCCGCTTCGTCCAGAGCAACGATCACCCGGACGCCGAAGCCATCGTGGTTCCCGACACGGCCATGCACTCGGCCGGCTGGGTCGCCGGTCTGGAGGAAGCGGTCGGTGGCAAGCCCGTCCTGACGGCGAACCAGGTGACCCTCTGGCAAGCGCTTCGGCTCGTCGGCGGTGGACCATTCCAGGTGGATGCGTCCATGGGTTCGTTGTTTCACCACGGCACCGCCGGCCCGGCGTCGAATTCCAGCGGAGGCTGATTCCCCGACCCCGAAGGAGAAAACGGACATGCCCATCCCCAGAGAGCCCGCCTTCGACGTCGCCGAGTACCGGCGCCGCCTGGAACGGGTCCACGAATCCATGGCGTCGAGGTCCCTGGACGCGCTGGTCCTGTTCAGTCCCCACAATGTCTTCTACCTCTCCGGAATGGACACGGAGAACCTCTCCGACTACCAGTGCCTTCTGGTCCCTGCCGGCGGGGACCCGATTCTGGTCACCTCCCATTTCGAGGAGGCCCGGGCAGCGAACTCCTGCTGGCATCGGGGGCAGGTGTTCTACGGACCGTTCGAAGACCCGCTTCGAGTCACGCTGGACGCGGTGCGCCGCCTGAAGGTCCGGACACTGGGCCTGGAGCGGCGCAACCGGGCGGTTTCGCCGGACCACTACCGGCGCCTGGCAGGGGAATTGTCCGACTTGCGGATCGAGGATCCCTTCGGCGTGGTGGAACGTTCCCGCCTAGTCAAGTCGCCGGCCGAGATCGCCTGCATGCGCCGCGCCGCCATCCTCACCGATCTGGGGGTGGAGGCGGCCTACGCCGCCATGCGGGAAGGCCAACGGGATTCGGACGTGGCCGCGGCCATCATGGAGGCCATGTACGGCAACGGGAGCGACACCGTCTGCTGGGGACCCATCGTGGCCGCCGGTTACCGGGCCGGCAGCGCCCACAGCACCTTCATGGGATTGCCGCTGCGCCGGGGACAGACCGTCTTCCTGGAACTGACGGCCCAGGTGCGGCGCTACGTGGCGCCCCTCATGCGCACCGCGGTTCTGGGACCGCCGTCGGACGACATGAAACGCGTGGAGGCGGCCGGCCGCGCGGCGCTCGCCTGTATACGGGAGGAGGCGCGCCCCGGTGTCGAAGCCGCTCACGTGGCCCGCACGGCGCTGGCGATCCTGGAGCCGGTCCTTCCCGGCCACGTCTTCCATTACAACTTCGGCTATCCGGTGGGAATCGGCTATCCGCCAAGCTGGATCGAAGAGGTGGACTTTCTCATGCGCACCGACAATCCTCGACCACTGGAAGCCGGCATGACCTTCCACCTGCCCATGTCGGTCCGCAAGTACGGCGAGTACGGTGTGAATTTGAGCCAGACGATCCTGGTAGGAGAAGACGAGACCGAAGCCCTGGCCCGGACTCCGGCGCGGCTGCAGCAAGTCAGATTCGGAAGTTAGAAGCAACGGGCCCCGGACCCAGCGGCTGGAGACCGCCAAATCCAACCCCAAACGAAGACAAACGGAGAGGACAGCATGATCGAAGCGCTACGAGGCAAGATTCAGACGGTGACCGGTCCCATCGAGCCCGAAGACCTGGGGGTGACCCTGATTCACGAGCACCTTTATTTCGACCTGACCTGCTACTACCAGCCGCCTCAGGACGAGAAGGGGAAACGGCTCACGGATCAGGAACTGAGCCTGTCCACTCTGGGCTGGGTCCGGAACAACACCATGAGTTCGCTGCCCAACCTCAGGTCCTACGACGACGACGTCATCGCCTCGGAGGTCGAGCTCTACATGGACCTGGGCGGACGAGCCATGGTGGACTGCACCATCAACGGCATCGAACCCAACCCGGCCGGTCTCAGGAGGATCTCCGAGAGAACCGGATTGCACGTGATCGCCGGCAGCGGATACTACATCTATCCCTCACATCCGCCGGACATGGACTCCAAGACCATCGAGGACATCCAGGAAGAGATCGTGGGAGACATCACCCGCGGCGGTCACGGCACCGACGTCCTCTCCGGCCTCATCGGCGAGTTGGGGGCGTCCTGGCCCTTGCACCCCGACGAGGAAAAGACGTTCCGTGCAGGCGCCCGCGCGCATCTCGAAACCGGCGCCCCCATCTCCGTCCATCCCGGTCACGATCCCGACTCACCCCTCTCCCTCATCGAGCTGCTGAAGGAGGAGGGCGTCCAACCGGACCGGGTCATCATGAGCCACATCGAGAACCGCTATCGCGAAGACCTGGACCGGTACAAGCGCCTGGCCGACACCGGTTGCATGCTGGGATTCGACACCTACGGACGGGAAATGTACTTTGCCGGTGCGGGCCGCCAGCATCCGCCTGACGACCTGCGGAACCACATCATCGCCACCCTGGTGGCCGACGGCTACGCCGGTTCCGTCACGGCGGCTCAGGATTGCTGCTTCCAGTGCGACCTGGTCACCTACGGCGGAAACGGCTACGGGCACATCCTGGAGAACATCGTGCCCCGCCTGAAGAACCTGGGCGTGGACGAGAAGGCTCTCCACCAGATCTTCGTGGAGAACCCCAAGCGAGTCCTGACCTTCCGCGACCCAAGCTGATGGAGCGGCGGTTTCCCAACCGCCGATTCGTGGGCAACCTGAAAATGGGAAGTTGAAGAATATTTGAATGAAAAAGAAGAAGAGGGGACAGAAATGTCCCCTCCTGAAGACTATTGCGTGGCTCCGGCCTCGGTGAGAATCCCCACAATTCGTCCGTAACCCTGCTGAACCGCCAGCTTCAGCGCACTCCGGCCATCGTTTCCCTTGATGTTGACCTCGGCGCCGCCCTCGATCAGGGCCTGGACGCATTCGGGTTCCTTCTCGGCAACCGCCAGCATGAGAGCGGTCCAGCCGTTGTAGTTCGTAGCCTCGATTTCGGCGCCTCCCGCCAAAAGCGAACGTACGATCTTTTCCCTGCCCTCCGAAGCCGCGTGCATCAACGGAGTCCAATCGGCGTTGAGACGAAAATTGATCCGGGCTCCACCTTGAATCAGAGCCTCCACCGTGTCGGCGTGCCCTTCGTTGACAGCCAGCATCAAGCACGGAAGACCATCCTTGGTCTTGGCGTTCACGTTGGCCCCCTTGGACATCAGGAGCTTGGCCGCTTCGGTCTTACCCTGGTTTGCGGCGATGAGAAGGGCTGTCCATCCGGACCGCCGGGCGCGGGTCCTGATTCTGGAACCCGAGTCGATGAGCAGATTCATGCTCCCGATGTGACCCCCTTCCGCCGCCGCCATGAGTGGGGTCTGGCCTCGTCTATCGCCGGCGTCCCGGAAATACCGAAGAGATCGCGGCCATTTCTTTCGCCCCTTCTCCAGCAACAGCGCCAACGTCTCGTCGTTGCCGTGACTGGCGGCGAGCCAGACGGCGTTTCGGCCATTGTTGTCCATGGCGTCCAATTGGGCTCCATTCTCCAGGAGAGGCTCGATCATGGCAGTCTGACCTCGACCCGCCGCCCAGAGCAGGGCGGTGCGCTTGTCCGCGTCCTTGTAATCGACCCGGGCTTTCTTCTCCAAGAGAACCTTCGCGGTCTCCAGGTGACCCTCCCCCGATGCCACCATGAGAGGAGTCCATCCCATCTTGGTGTAGGCGTTGACGTCGGCCCCCTTGGAGAGAAAATCGGAGACGATTGCCGTATGTCCGCCGGTGGACGCGAAAAGCAGAGGGGTCCGACCCGAGTTGTCCGAGTCCTTGACCTTGGCCCCGGCCCCTTCCAAGACCTGGATCACGTCCGTGTGCCCCTCCTCCGCGGCCCGCATGAGGGGTGTCCGGCCCGCGGCGTCTTTGGCCCCCGCGTCGGCGCCTTTCTCCAGGAGGAATTCCACCATGGCCGTCTGTCCCTCGGCGGCCGCCAAAGCCAGAGGCCGCTCTCCCCGGCGGTCCTCGCCGTCCAGTTCGCCTCCCAGTCCCAAGAGCGCGTCCGCAGCTTCAAGGTGCCCTTTTTCGACCGCATGCATCAGGGCCGTTTTTCCGTCCGGATCCGCCCAGGACAGATCGGCGCCACCCGCCGCCAGGGCCTGGATCACCCCGGCGTGTCCCTGCTCGGCCGCCCTGACCAGCAGCGACTTGCCGCCATAGACGCGATTGGGGTCGGCCCCGTCCACGATCAGGTCTTCCACATCGGAAGCCTCGCCGGCCTCCACCGCATCCTCCATCTCCCGCCGGACGTTGGAGGAGCAGCTCACCGCAACCAGTAAGAGAAGCAGAAGCAAACAAACTCTATTGGATTGATTCAGTGCCCGGATCATTGGAAATCACCTCCAGATTTCACCTACACCATTCCGTCGAGGTGAGCGCATATTTTAGCCGGACGGTCTGCCGTGAGACAACCTGACGACGTGGCTCGTCCGGTCTTGCGTGCTGGCCCAAAACCGGCGATTCCGAGTGCCGCATCAGCTTGGATGCCAGGCGTGGCCGGAAAGATCATCGGGATTTTCGTGGTTCGTGCCAGGCACGGTAGCTGAACCCGCACTTCTCACCCAGGGCGACGAGAGATTGATGAAAAAGCTCTTCTCGCCAAGCATCCGCTCGGTCGTATGGAAAGTTCCCGCTGGGCATTCCAAAGCGTGCGCCGTTGGCCTGGCCGCACAATCAGCATTTTCGGGAACTACTCGCCGAAAATGGGCGGCGCGGGGTCGGCGAGCTTCAGGGCGACGGGCTCGCCAACGTCCAGCGACGAGGCCTCGGTCCGCAGGGTTTGGAAACTCGCAAGCTCAGTTCCCGAAGGCAACCGCACACGATAGCGTTCATGGGAGCCGCGAAACACGCGCTCGACGACAACGCCTGACCCGTCGCGACTCGGTGTGAGTTCAAGCTGCTGCGGTCTGACGGCAACAACCACATTCGTCCCTGCCGCCAGCGAGTCCGCACCCGGAATCGGACCGATCTCGGTTTCGACTCCCCGCCTCGCGACGACTCCCGCCAGGAAGGTGGCGTCCAGCACGAATTCCGCAACGAACCGGCTGACCGGACGATCGTGAAGGTCGCGGGCCGAGCCGACTTGCTCAAGACGCCCATGGCGCATCACCGCCACCCGGTCCGCGATCTGAAAGGCCTCCTCCCGGTCGTGCGTGACGACGATGGCCGCGCGACCGGCATGCTTCAGGATCCGTCGAAGCTCTTTGCACAAGCTCGTGCGCAGGGCCGCGTCCAGATTCGACAGCGGCTCGTCCAGCAATAGAAGCTCGTACCCTGGAGCCAGCGCCCGCGCGAGCGCCGTGCGCTGCTGTTGACCGCCGGAAAGCTCGTGCGGAAAGCGTAATTCCATCCCCTCGAGGCCGCAAAGATCCATCGCCTGGCGAGCGCGCCTCCTGCGATCGCCGAGGGCGAGTCCGGACAGGCCGAACTCGACGTTTCGCCGGACGTCCAAATGCGGAAACAGCGCGTAGTCCTGGAAGACGAAACCGACGCGGCGCTCTTCGGGCGGGCACTCGATATCGCCGCTCTGCACGATTCGACCTCCAATGCGAATCGTGCCGCGGTCCGGTGTCTCGAATCCGGCGATCAGACGAAGCGTCGTCGTCTTGCCGCACCCGCTGGGACCCAGGAGCGCCAGGATCTCACCCTTCGGCATCGAGAACGACACGTCCGACACGGCCGGCGCCGGCGTGCCTTGGAAAGTCTTGTCGAGGCCACGGAGGGACAGGAAGACGTCCGACATCGTCTACAGGCGCGCCTCGCTCATCCCCCGAAGCCGCGTCAGCACGATGACGGGCAAGATCCCGGCTGCGACGATGGAGAGTGCCGGGGCCGACGCTTCGGTCCACATCGACTCGGCCGTTCGCTGCCACACTTCCACGGCGAGGGTGTCGACGCCGAACGGTCGGATCAGCATTGTTGCCGGCATTTCCTTCATCACATCGACGAAGACGAGAATGAGAGCGGTCAACAGGGAGCCTCGCAGAAGCGGGAGATGAACGAGCCCAAGTACGCGGGCCGGTCCCGCGCCGAAACCGCGCGCACTCTCGTCCATACTACCCGAGATCCGGGTGAGCCCCGACTCCACCGGGAAGAACGCTACCGAGATGAAGCGGACGAGATAAGCGAACAACAGGCCGAGCGCCGAGCCGGTCAGAAGCAAGCCGGCTCCGAAGTCTCCGAACCAACCGAGGGCGGCGTTGACGATGCCGTCGACGCGGCTGAGCGTCAGCAAGACGCCGACGGCGATGACGGAGCCGGGTATTGCATAACCGAGACTCGCCACCCGAGTCCCGAACGCCAAAGCACGCGAACGGGTGAAGCGGGCCGCATAAGCGAGGACGGTTGCCGCCGCGACCGCGAGCAGGCAGGCGGATGCCGCGAGGACGAGCGTGTTGCGCAAGAGCGCCGGAAAGTTTCCGGGAAGCAGCGACCCTTCCGCGGCGCGGAGGCTCCAGAAGGCAAGAACGCCGGTGGGAACAAGGAATCCTGCCGCCAGTACGCCGGAAAGGAACGCCGTCGCCGCCCAGCCTCTGGTTCCCGTGAGCGGCGGAAGCGTTCGAGCGACGTTTCGCCCGTGAGCTTGAACGAATCGCATACGACCCCGTGCCCGCTGTTCCAGAGTAACGAGAATCAACGCGAACAGCATGAGCACCACCGCGAGCTGACCCGCCGCGACACGGTCGAACATGCCGAACCAGACGCGATAGATGGCCGTCGTCAACGTTCGATAGCCGAACACGGAAACGGTTCCAAAGTCCGCGAGCGTCTCCATGAGGGCGAGTGCGACGCCGGTGGCAATCGCGGGTCGGGCCAATGGCAATCCGACTCTCCGGAATACGGCTGCCGGTCGGCAGCCCAGGCTACGCGCCGCCTCGGTGAAGTTCGCCCCCAACTCGCGAAACGCGGTCAGAGCGAGCAGATAGACGTACGGATACACGACCAGGCTCATTGCGAGTACCACGCCGCCGTAGGACCGCACGTTCGGAAATCGCCAACCGATATGGAGGGTCTCGCGCAAAAACGTGGGGACCGGCCCCGCAAACTCGAAGAGCGCCACGAACACGAAGCCGATGACATAGGTCGGCACGGCGAGCGGCAGGACGAGCGCCCATTCGAAAATATCGCGGCCCGGAAACCGACGGGTCGCGACGAGCCATGCGGAGACCGTCCCAATGGTGCCGGCGAGCGAGCCGACGCCGACCAGGAGCCAGAATGTGTTCGAAAGGAGCTCCCAGAGAATCGTATCCGCGAGGTGACGCCACACCTCACCCCGCGGAGAGGTCAGATTGAGCGCGACGCTGAGAACCGGAAGCGCGACGAGCGCGGCCGTGAGCCATGCTCCGACGGCGAGCGCTCGCGAGCTTCGAGCCATGAGAAACTACCGGTAGCCGGCACGGTCGGCGAGCTTGATCGCGGCCACCTGATTCTGACCGGCCGCAGCGACGCCCACCTGCTCCTGCTTGAAGACGCCCCAGCCTTTCAGAACGGCGTGCGGCTCCGCAGCCGGATTTGCCGGATACTCGAAACTGCTCGCGGCAAGTGTCTCTTGCGCCTCGACGGAGGTGATGAACTCCAGGAGTCGAACTGCGTTTTCCTTGTTCTTCGCGTACTTGGTGACCCCCGCCCCCGAAATGTTCACGTGGGTTCCGGTCGTCTCCTGGTTGGCCCAGAACGCCGCGACCGGCAGATCGGGTTCTTTGGCCAGGATGCGCGCGAGGTAGTAGCTGTTGGTGATCCCGACGTCGCACTGCCCCGCCGCGATGGCGCGGAGGACGGGCCGATCCGAGTTGACGATCTCGGGCTCGTTCGCGACCCAGCCTCCAATCATCCTCTCCACGACCGCTTCGCCGTGAACTCCGATCGCCGAGGCGAGCAGGGACTGGTTGTAAATGCTGTTGGACGTGCGCAAACAGATGCGGCCTTTCCATTTCGGATCCGCCAGCCCCGCATACGTCGAGAGCTCCGAAGGCTTCACGCGCTCGGTGCTGTACATGATGGTGCGCGCGCGGACAGCGAGGCCGAACCATTGGTTCTCCGGGTCACGGAGATGCGCCGGAACGTTCCCCATCAGAACCTCGGATTCGACGGGCATGAGGAGCCCCTCGCGGGCCGCGTTCCACAGATTGCCCGCGTCGACCGTCACCATGACGTCGGCCCGGGTGTCGGCACCCTCGGCCCGCAGCCGTTCGAAGACCTCGTTGTTGTTGCCCATGAAGAAGTTGACCTTGATTCCGGTCTTTTCGGTGAACAACTCGAAGGCGGGCTCGGACCCGTAGTGGGAGCGCGTCGAGTAGACGTTGACCTCTTGTGCACTCGCGATGCCGGTCAACAACAATGAGATCGCGGCAAGGATGACAAATCGACGGGGATTCGCGTTCATAATGTTGAGGCTCCTTCTCTAACCTGCCCGTACATGAAACTGAATTTCAATTTCACAATCAACTGCAGCCTGGACGAAGGAGCGTCTTGCACCTCATCAATACCTTGGTCAACTCCGCAACCTCAAAGGTCTGACGACAAAACCATTGATCTCTGACTGCCCGGCAGGCCGTTCACAGACCGTAAAACAGGTCCACCCCCGCTACCGTTCAAGGACCAAGCCGATGCCATGTTTCCCCAACACATCCGGCAGTTCCGGGTGATCCGGCAGCAGTCCTGAAGCCGTCAGTTCAAGCTTGCCTACTGCGCGGTCGAACACAGCGTAGACGTCACTACCAGTCAAACGGAACGCGTATACCAAGCCGTCGATGTCGTCATGATCGGAATAAATCGCCTTCCCAAAGGCGCGGCCGGCAGCATGATTGCGGGCATTTACCGTGTCGGTCTGTGCACCGATCAAGATGCACCCATCATGACGAAGATCAAGCAGCGTCAGTCCTATTCTCGGTTTCGTCGCAATCGAGGCCCAAACTCGTTCGGTCACTTCCTTGAGGAGGATCTCACGCCTTCGCCGTCGCACGAATCGATCCCGCACAACCGTTTCGATGAATGAGGTAGCAAAGTCGGGCGAGGCATAGAGCATCGTATAGACTCCAGTCTTGGAGCAAAATCGGGAGTCGGCCGACGCGGTGCCCATCGGTGACGCCACATAGCGGCCAGGTACGATCCGATAGCTGGGTGGCAGCTTCGCCCTGAAAAGTACAGCTTCGATCCGGTCGCGCGGATAGGCGGGTCGGTTCAAGTGAAGTCCGTACCGAAGCCGGGTGCTGCGTCTACGACATCCTCTATCCGCCCTGCCATCAATTCCTCAAGAGGACGCGCGACACGGTCGGAAAAAGGCCATTCCTGGGTCAAAAACTCCCAAGCTAATTCGGGATCTTCAATGATACCCATAACCCTGGCGAGTCCCGGAACCACCTTCCCCGGGCCAAGAATCTGCGCGGCCGGAATTGTCAGACCACGCTTTGTTGACTTCCAGGCGAGCAGCGTTTTTTGTTCCACCCACGCATAGATCGTCGTGCGCGAAACCTTCAGGCGTTTTGCGGCTGTTGAAACCCCGATCATATCCGGGCTCATGCGCCGGCGAACGATGAAAGGCTCAAGTCGACCGGGAACGTTGACGACGGCCCTACGCCCATACGCATCCCGTTGGGCGGCGGCAGTTTCCAGAGCAACACTCACGACCATACGGGCTTCCCGTGGGTGGCCGTGAAGAAAGTTTTCCGCGGCTCTAGAAAGACCCACAAGACCCTCAATACGGAATTTGCCGGCCTGCGTCGTCGGTCCGGACGTTCTATTCATCGGTTACCTTCCCTTTTTTGTTGGAAAAGACCCTATAACGTTAGCGCTCAATATGTCCAGTATGTCCACTATGTCATCCGTCTTGGAAACGATCTTCATATCAATAAGATCCGGTCCCCGCACTCGATACGAGCGGGATCCTCCACGACCAGAAATGCCAGTAGATAAAGTTTTTGGCGATGGGAGATCGATTCCTCACCGGCGGAGAAAATCGTATGAGGAACCACCGGCGAACTCCCTGCCTCGGGACTGGCTTCGGTGGCGTTCGCCACGGACGCCTCACCCCCCGCTCTTCACCGGGGCGTCCGCGTCGACTCGCACCGTCACGACGTCGGTGTCGTGGTACTGCCGGTGGCGCACCGAACTGGCGTAGTGGCGGAGCAGCCGCAGCGAGAACTCGCGGTCGACCGATCGCCTCGCCCACTGGCCCAGGAGCGCCAGACGGTCCTCGAGATTCCCCTCCACTGCCGAGGCGATGAATTCCAACTCCGCCCCGCGGCCGTCCCCGCGGACCAGGAGCAACAGGTGCCGGGCCTCTGCCGCTTCAGACGCCTCCCCCTCCGGAATCAGACTCAGGACCGATTCCTCCGCGGCGGCCCGGAGCCGCTCCGTTGACGCCTCGTTCCAATCCTTGGCGGCGGCGAACTTGCAGATGAACCCGTCGATCTCCGGCAGCGAATCGAGGCTGAGCATGGCCTTGACCCGCCTCCTTCTCGGCTTGGCCAGGTCCAGAGCCACCGTCATCACGATCGCGGCCAATCCGCCGGCCGCCATGCCGTTCCCCAGGATGGTCGCCAGGGTGCCGTCCATGTAGTCCGCGAAAATCTGCTGATTCTGAAAGCCGACGCCCAGCCAGAAAGACAGCCCGACGACCACGCTCTTGCGGCTGTCGAGGCCGTCCTGCGCCACGATCCTCATGCCCAGGACAAACAGGACGGCCATCAGCACCAGGATGTAAGCCGCCACCACCGGGTCCGGAATCGCCAGGATCACCGCCGTCACTTTGGGAAGGAAGGCAAAGGAGAAGAAGAGGATTCCGATGCAGACCCCCACGGAGCGCGCGGCGACGCCGGTCAGCTCGGTGACGGCGACGCTGGTGGAGTAGGTCGTATTGGGCACGGTCCCCATCAGGCCCGACAGGAGATTGCCCACGCCGTCCGCTCCGACGGCCCCCTGCACCGCGCGAAAGTCGGTCGCCCGCGGCCTCCGCCATGAGACCTGCTGGATTCCGATGGCGTCGCCGACGGTTTCGATGGCGCCTACCACGGTCACCAGAACGAAGACCGGGAGCAAGGTCCAGAATGGGGCGCCGAACGTCAGGTCGAGACCGGGCCAACCGCTCGTGGGCATTCCGAACCAAGCAGCGTCGGCGACTCGAGCGACGTCGTAGAGACCGTAGAAAGAGGCGACGATGCAACCGATGGTAACACCCAGAACGGGTGCCCAGAGCCGCAAGCTGCCCTTGGAGAAGAGGGCCAGACCTGCCGTGAAGACGAGGGTCGCCGCCGCGCTTACAGGCGCACCCGTGGAGGCCGCCCCTTCCGCCGCGTCGGCCACCAGGTTGAAGGCGATGGGCATGATGGTCACCGAGATCAGCATGATCACGGTCCCCGCCACCAACGGCGTAATGACCCTACGCAGCAAAGACAGGTGCGACGCCAGAACAAATTGAAATATGGACGAGACGACCACCAAGGTCGCCAGCAGTCCGGGTCCCCCATCCGTCAGCGCCGTCACCGACACGGCGATGAAGACGCCGGAGGTTCCCATCAGGAGGACGTAGCCGGAACCGAACCGTCCGACGCGGACGGCCTGGAGGATCGTGGACACGCCGCAGACGCAGAGCCCGGCGAAGACGGCCCAGGTCATGTAGGCGTCCTCCCCGCCGGCCGCGCGAATGATGATCGCCGGAGTCAGGACGATCCCGCCGATAGTGAGCAGGACAAGCTGAAATCCGAGTCCCAGGGAGAGCAGGTTCGGGGGCCGTTCGTTGGGTTCGTAACGAAGATCTTTCTGAAGAGCTGGAGCGGATGGCTTCATAAATATATCCCTGTTTGTCGCAACCCGTCGTTGCCGGTTCGTTTCCGAAATAGGAGCTGACCGATTCCCGGGCCGCCCGTCAGCCTGCGCGTCATGATTCCTTGTCCGCGTCTACACGGATCGTCACGACGTCGGTGTCGTGATACTGACGGTGATTCACGGAGGTGGCGAAGTGGCGGAGCAGCCGGAGCGAGAATTCGCGATCGCTCGACTGTTCCGCCCATTGTCCCAACAGCGCCAATTTATCTTCAAGATTACCCTCCCCCGCTGCGGCAATAAACTCCAATTCCGCCTTCCGGCCGTCACCTCCCATCGACAGGACCAGGTTCCGCGCGTCTTCCGGCTCCGTATCCCTCTCATACGGAACCAAGCTCAGGATCGCCTCCTCCGTCGCCGCGCGCAGTCGTCCCGTTGAGGTCGCGTTCCAATGCTTGTCCTTGGCGAATCGCTGAACGAACTCGTCGACCTCCGCCAACGACTCCAGACCCAGCTTCGTCTTGATCTTCCTCCGCCGGGGCTTGGACAGTTCCAGGGCGACTGTCATCACGATCGCGGCCAGTCCACCGGCGGCGATCCCGTTCTCCATAATCGACGCCGCCGCATCTCCCAGGTGTTCCGAGAAAATCTGCCGGTTCTGGAAACCGACGCCCAACCAGAACGCGACGCCGACCACGATGCTCTTGCGACTGTCCAGGCCGTCCCGGACCACGATCCGCGTTCCAACGACGAACAGCAGCGAGATGAGCACGACGATGTAGGCCGCAACGACCGGATTGGGAATCGCCAGGATCACCGCCGTCGCTTTGGGAATGAAGGAGAAGACGATGATGAGGATCCCGACGCAGACCCCCACGTTGCGGGCCGCCACACCCGTGAGCGCGGCCACCGAGATGCTGGAGGAGTAGGTGGTGTTGGGCAACGTCCCCACCAGTCCGGAAAGGAGGTTGGACAGGCCGCTTGCACCGATGGTGCCCTGCACCGACCGAAAATCGGTCGCTCGCGGCTGCCGCCAGGACACCTGCTGGATGCTGATGGAGCCGCCTACGGTCCTCACGGTATCGATGGCCACCACGAATATGAATACCGGGAGCAAAGCCCAGAACGACGAGCCGAAACTCAGGTCGAACCCGGGCCACCCGATGGGCGGCAGCCCGAACCAAGGGGCGGAGACGACTCGGGCAGTGTCGTAGATCCCATAGTACCCCGCTACGCTGCAACCCGCGATCACGCCCAAGACCGGGCCCCAGAGCCGCCAAGCGCCCGCTGCGAAGAGGGCTAGACCCGCCATGGCGAGGAGGGTCACCGCGAAACTGACGGGGGCGGCAGCCGGCGGAGTTCCTTCCGGCGGCCGGGACAACATGTTGAAGGCAATGGGCATGATGGTGACCGCTACCAGCATGATGACCGTCCCCGCCACCAACGGCGTAATCACCCGTCTCAGCAGTACGAGACGCGAGCCCAAGACGAACTGGAACAGGGACGAAACCACGATCAAGGTGGCCAGTAGAGCCGGTCCCCCCTCCACCAGAGCCGTAATCGACACGGCGACAAAGGTGCCGGAGGTCCCCATCAGGAGGATGTACCCCGCTCCCATGTTGCCGACCCGAACCGCCTGGATGACGGTGATCAGGCCGCAGACGCAGAGTCCGGCGAAGACGGCCCAGGAAAGGTAGACCTCGCCGACGGCCGCGGCTTCGATGATGATCTTGGGGATCAGCACGATTCCGCTGATGTTCAGCATCACGAGCTGAAGGCCGAGTCCCAGGGAGAGCAGGTGCGGTGGCTTCTCGGGAGGTTCGTAGCGAACGCCCCTGCGAGGGGGCGGTCCGGAGCGTCTCATCTGGCGGTTTTTATACCGCAGGGAGGGTGGAGCCGCCAGCCTGATCTCGGGAAAGGCGCGGACTTGAATCGGAACCGTTGGATCGATTGCGAACAATTGACAACTGTGTCGCGAATGATCATGACAATTGACGACAGGACCGCGAATTGTCATGAGGATCGTCACGACGATAACGTGCCGCTTTACA
The DNA here is from genome assembly GCA_028874215.1 of Acidobacteriota bacterium. Taxonomy (NCBI): domain Bacteria; kingdom Pseudomonadati; phylum Acidobacteriota; species Acidobacteriota bacterium. The sequence goes on along the minus strand of JAPPLF010000042.1, from coordinate 118,798 downwards.
CAGCGCTCCGCGTCAGTCCCTTCGCATTCCTCAGTAACGTGGACCGGCCACCCGCCTGTTTCCTTGACTTCCCTCTCGGCGCGCTGCTATCAGAAACGCATGAGCACAGCGCGCCCTTCGGCCTTTTTCCGCCTGTTTCTCTTCGTCACCTTGCCGGTTCAGGGACTCCTTCCCGCCCAGGACCGGGAATGGATCTCCTACGGCGGGGACCCGGGAGGGATGCAGTACTCCTCCCTGGACCAGATCAACCGCGAGAACGTGGGCCGCCTGAAGGAAGCCTGGGTCTACGACACGGGCGACTTCAGCGACGGTTCCGAGTTGCCCACCTTCTCCTCCTTTCAGACCACGCCCCTGATGGTGGACGGCGTCCTCTACGTCTCCACGGTCTTTCACCGCCTCCTGGCGCTTGATCCGGACACGGGCAAGAAGCTCTGGGAGTTCGATCCCAAGTTCGACCGCAGCGAGCGGGTGAACATGTACAAGAGCAGGGGCGTCGCCCACTGGACCGATGGGAAGGTCAAGCGGATCTTTCTGGGGGACCAGTTGGGCCGCCTCTTTTCGGTGGACGCGGCCACCGGGAAAGTCGACCCGGAATTCGGGACCTCGGGGATGGTGGACCTGAAGAGCGGGATGATGGGGGACTACGGTCATCTCCGGTGGGGACTGGGCTCGCCGGTGGCTCCCTGCGGCGACGTGGTGGTGGCCGGCAGTTGGGTCACCGACGGCGAACCCCAGGGACCGAGCGGCGACATCCAGGCCGTCGACGCCCGGACCGGGCGGAGGGTCTGGCGCTTCCACACCGTTCCCCGTCCGGGGGAATTCGGGCACGACACCTGGGAGGGAGACTCATGGAAGGACCGGTCGGGCGTCAATGCCTGGTCCAACCTGAGCGTGGACGAGGAGCGCCGGATGGTCTTCGTTCCCCTGACCTCTCCCGGCACCGACTTCTATGGAGGGGACCGCAGAGGGGACAACCTTTTCAGCGACGCCATCGTGGCCCTGGACTGCCGAACCGGGAAACGCGTCTGGCACTTCCAGACCATCCACCACGACCTTTGGGACTGGGACCTGCCTTCGCAGCCCTCCCTGGTCACCGTGCGCCGCAACGGCAAGGCGGTTCCGGCGGTGGCCCAGACCACCAAGACCGGGTTCGTCTTCCTGCTCCATCGAGAGACGGGAGAACCGCTCTTCGAAGTCGAGGAACGGCCGGTGCCGCAGGGGGACATCCCCGGCGAGTACTACTCCCCGACCCAGCCGATTCCCGTCAAGCCGCCGCCCTTCGTTCGCCAGGCAATGACCCGGGACGAGATCACCGACGTCACACCGGAGTCCCGCGCCGAGTGCCTGGAAATGGTCAAGGACGCCTATGTGGAGGGCCCGCTGTTCCGGCCCATCGGCCGCGAGCTGACCGTCATGTTTCCGGGGACCAACGGCGGATCCAATTGGGGCGGGGCGGCGTTCGATCCCGAGTCCCAGGTGCTCTACATCAACTCCATGGACGTGGGCGCTTTCGTCCGGATGGTGGAGCGGCCCGAGGGATCCAAGGTCCCTTTCCGGGCCCGGGGCACCAAGTACGGACGCTTCTGGGATTCCAACCAATACCCCTGCCAGAAGCCGCCGTGGGGCTCGCTGACCGCCATCGACCTCAACACGGGCGAGTTCCGCTGGCAGTCCATCCTGGGCGAGATCGACGAACTGACGCGCCGCGGAATCCCCAAGACCGGGGCCCCCAACCTGGGCGGCCCCATTGTGACGGCCGGCGGGCTGGTCTTCATCGCGGCCACCAACGACAGCCGCATCCGAGCCTTCGACAAGAAATCGGGCGAGGAGGTCTGGGTCCGGCGCCTGCCGGCCAGCGGCCACGCCACTCCCATGAGCTATCTGGGACCCAAGACCGGCAAGCAGTTCCTCGTCATCGCGGCCGGTGGGGGAAACAAGTACAACAAGGTCTTCGGCGGCAAGCTCGTGGCGTTTGCGCTTCCGTGATCAAGAGTCGGCGGCTGGAAGCTGCCGTTCCCGGTCCGGCGTCACGCCGTGATCGTCGCGCGGGCGACCGTACACTCCTCCAGCATGGCCGGATCCGGCTCGGTTCCGTGGCCCGGCTCCTCCGACAGGCTCATGACCGGTTCGCCTGAAGGCCCCTGATCCAGGAACACTTCGGGACGGCCCAGGTCCTTCCGGTAGAAACGGCTGGTGGGAAAAAGGTCGGCGGGGTAGGTGAAGTTCTCCAACGTGGACAGGGCCAGGTTGACCCGCACGCCCACGGCGCTCTCCAACATGGACCCGATCCAGCAGGGGATCCCTGCCTCTTGGCACCGGTTGTGGATTTCCAGGGCCGGCGTCAGTCCTCCGACCCGGCAGGTCTTGATGTTGACGATCCGGCAACTTCCCATTTCGATGGCCTTCCGGGCCTTGTCGGGGGAGGTCACGCTCTCATCCAGGCAGACGGGCGTTTGCAGCTCCTCCTGGAGCCGGGCGTGGTCCGCCAAGTCGTTGTACTGCAGCGGCTGCTCGATCATGGCCAGGCCCAACTGGTCGATCTCCCGGAACATCTTCAGGTCCGAGAGCCGGTAGCCGCTGTTGCAGTCGATGTGGAAGGTGTGATCGGGAAAGTTCTTCCTGACCACTTTCAACATGGGCAGATCCCATCCCGGCCCGTACTTGAGCTTGGTGCGCTTGAAACCCGCCACCACAGCCCGGTCGATGGCAACCAACAGATCGTCCACCGAGTCCATGATTCCGAAGTCGGCTCCCACGTCGACCTGCGAACGCCGTCCTCCCAGGAGCCGGTAGAGCGGTACTCCCCGGCGCATGGCCTCCAGCACCCACCAGGCACTGTCCAGGCCGCCCTTGGCAAACGAGTTTCCCTTGACGAAGGCAAGCCGGGCCTGAAGTTCCTCCCCGCTGGCGATCTCCTGTCCCACCAGGATCGGGGCTAACCAGTCCCGGATGCAGGCGAAGACGCCTCCCGCCCATTCCGGCAGGTACTGGGGAGCGGCCAGTGGAGCCGCCTCGCTCCAGGCCGCCAGCCCCTGCGACTCCATCCGGACCAGGACCGACTGAACGGACGCATCCTCACCGTAGGCGGTCCGCCAGGGATAGATGAGCGGCATGGCCACGTGGACCACTTCGATGGCATCGATTCTCATGGGTCCCAGGATATACCGAATGGTCCGGAGCGGAACACCGGTCCGAGAAGGGCTTACGCGGTCCGGGCGAACGACCGGTTCAGTGATCCATCCGCCGAAGCAGACTGCCGTACCCTTCGATGGGGCCGGTCAGTCCCAGCTTCCGGAAGCAGGCCCAGATCGTGGACTGGTTGGAGGTCACCACGGGACGGCCCGTGATCCGTTCCAGTTCCTCCACCACTTCCAGCGACCGCCAGGCCGTGCAGGAACAGAAGAGCAGATCGGCCTCGGGCCGGCAGGCCTGGGAGGCGAACCTCACCACCGATTCCGGATCCTGATCGTTGATCCCCTGCTGGCCGGCGCCCACCGCCACCGGCTCGCCCTCCACGTTGAGGACCGTGAAACCGGCGGTCTCCAGGTAGGTGCGGAGTCTCCGGTTGCTCCAATCCGGGTAGGGGGTGGCCACGGAGATCTTGCGGGCGCCCATGAAGCGCAGCGCCTCGACCACGGCCGGACTGGTACCGATGGCGGGAACCTTCGCCGTTCGCTCGATGAGGTCGAGCATGTCCCGATCCCAGCCGGCGCCCTTGAAGAAACTCCCGGTGGTGCAGGCATAGACGATGGCGTCCACCCGGGCCGTGGACAAGTAGCGGGCGCCGCTCTCGATGTCCGTGTTCATCCTCTCCATGCCGTCTTCGCCCATGGAGTCGTTGGTCAGCCAGAGCCGTTGCCCGTGAACCGTCATGGATTTGGGCGCCACCAGTTGGTAGTCCCCCTCGCAGGTGGTGTTGGTGGAGGGGACCATCAATCCGATTCGATGACGAATGCTCATTTTTGGAAGGCTCCTGGAAATACGATCCTATCCGAACCTGGAAGTCACACCGACTACATGCACGCGGTCGCCGAACCCGTATTCTATGGTGTAACACTCTTCAAAATGAATACTTTAATCGAGTCGAAATGTGTCGATCGACTTCATGGGAGGCATTGGACTGCTCAAGCAACGATCTGACCTTGTGAATTCCAGTGAAACGCCCAGGATGGCGGGGGTTTCGTGCTATTCTGGACCCTACCAGGCACCGAAGATGCACACGCCGCTGCGCTCCCTTTTTCCCATCCTGGTTCTGGCTGCAGGACTGCTGCTCCTGACCGGAAGTCCCTCCATGGCACAAACGGGCACGGGGACACTTCTGGGAACCGTCCGGGACGGTCAGAACGAAATTCTGAGCGGCGCGGAGCTGACCCTGACCCGGATCCAGACCAACGAGGTCTTCGTGGCCTTGAGCGCGGCGAACGGCAACTACCGTGTGGACGGGGTCCCCGTCGGCGAATACGAGATCCACGTGAGTTTGGCCGGCTACCAGACGGAGGTTCGCACCGGAGTCCTGCTCCAGATAGGGCAGACGGTTCGCCAGGACTTCCATCTGTTGTCCGGAGACTCGGCGGAAGTCCGCCGAACCTTGGCGCAGGCTCTCCAGTTGGAGTCGGAAAACGCGGAGTTGGGAGAGGTCATCGGCCGCAAGAAGCTGGAAGACATGCCCCTGAACGATCGCGACTTCACCAAGTTGGCAACCCTGGCGCCAGGGACCGCGCCGGCCAGCAGCACCAGCACCACCGGGAGCGCCATGGGGAACATCCGGGTCCAGGGCATGCGGCAACGGGACAATGTCACCTACGTGGACGGGTCTCTGTTTCCCCGTTTTTCCAACTTCAAGCCCAGCACCGACGCCCTGCAGGAGTTCGAGGTCAAGACTGGCCTCTACGGGGCCGAGTACGGAATCCGGCCCGGTGGCCAGATCGTGGCGGTCACCCGCAGCGGCGGCAACGACTATCACGGCAACCTGTTCTGGTTTCACCGCAACGACAACCTGGACGCCCGCAACTTCTTCGAGCACGAGAAGCAGGAGTACAAGCGCAATCAGGTGGGCGCCACCCTGGGGGGGCCGATCCGGATTCCCCACCTGATGGACGGGCGGGACCGGGCTTGGTTCTTCGTCTCGTACCAGCTCGAGTCGATCCGGGAGATTCGGCCGCTGACTGGAGTCGTCCCCACCCTCGAACAGAGGGAGGGCCGTTTCTCCAGACCGTTGAGGGATCCGGCTACCGGAAACCTCTTCCCCAACAACGCCATTCCTCCGGAAAGGATCAATCCGGTGGCGACCCGGCTGTTGGCCTTCTTTCCCCGGCCAAACACGCTGCGCGCGCTCAATTTCACCAGCCCCGACTCCTTCGCCCCGTATGACAACCCGCAGTTCATTACGCGGATCGATTTCAAGGATTCGGAACAGAGCCGCTGGTCGGGGCGCTTCGTCTGGAATTCAGGACCCTACGTCACCGTGCGCGCGATCTCTGCATTTTCCGCCACCCAGCCTCTCCGCGCCTACGGACAGAGCATCACCAACACGAGGACCCTGGCGAGTGGCCTCACCAACGTGGCCAGTATCCACTGGACACGCAGGCCCTACTACGCGGCGCCTTCCAATCCCAAACCGGAGGCCTCGGCGGCGCTGGGGATCCGCCAGCTCCAAGACAACGTCGTGGATCGAATGGGAATTCCCATCGTGGAGGTCCAGGGCTACACCAATCTCGGCGACATCCAGCTTCAGGGCGACTCCATCACCGGGAACTGGCAGATCAAGGAACAGATTTCTTTCCAGCGGGGCGACCACTCGCTGAAGACCGGGGCCGAGTTCCGCCAACACTACATGTTCATCAACATGGAGGCCCGCTCCCGGTTCTACTTCTTCGACCGCTATACCGGACACGCGCTGGGAGACTTCCTTCTCGGCTATCCGGCCCGAACGTCTCTGGGGGGCGAGTCCTACCGGGCCAACCTGCACCAGAACAGCCTTTACCTGTTCCTCCAGGACGACTGGAAGCTGAGCCCGACGCTGACCCTGACCCTGGGGCTGCGCTACGAGGGGAGATTCCCCTGGAAGGACAAGCGAGGCTTCGTGTCCAATTTCGATCCCCATCGGGGCGCCATTGCGGCGCCGCCCCTGGACCTCGACCTGAAGCCGGGTGAAACGGGCCGCTATCCGGCCGGGATTCCCCTGGTGAGCTGGAGATGGAGCGAGGGTTTCCTGCCCCGCTCCGGACTGGCCTGGAGGGTGGGAACCAACTCCGTGGTGCGGGCTGGATACGGCATCTATGCCAACGAGTTGGACACCGGGATGCTTTACCGGCTGACCCGGACTCCGCGGGAGGGCGCCATCCGCTCCACCTTCAACGCTCCCCTGGAGACTCCCGTCCTGAGCCTGTCCGACCCCTTTCCGGCGGCCTTGTCCCGATCGGCCGTACCCACCATCTTCGGAGTGGAGAGTCCGCTCCCGCTCTCCTCGACCCACGTCTGGGGCCTCTCGCTGCAGCAGAAGTTCTCCCCTCTCCTGATGCTGGAGGCGGGATATCTGGGCTCCCATACGGCGAACCAGTTGGATACCGTGTCTCTCAACGATGCTCTTCCGGGAACCGGCGACCGGCAGGCCCGCCGCCCCTTCCCCGGGTTGCAGGCTGTCCACATTCCCATGGCCGACGCCGACTCCAGGTACCATGGCATGCAGTTTCGGTTGGAGAGGCGGCCCGGAGCGGAAGGACTGCACCTGAGCGGCTCCTTCACCTGGTCCAGCCAGATCAACAACGGCGGGGGCTGGGAAGGATCGTACGAACGGCGCTATTTCAGGAGCCGGAACCTGCCGCTGCACCACAACCGCGGACTCTCGGAACTCCACCTCCGGCGCCGGCTGGTCATTACAACGAGTTACGAACCCCCCTTCGGCCGGGGCAAGCCCTACCTCCAGACCGGGCCTCTGGGTGCGGTTCTGGGCGGGTGGTCCATGCAGGTCATTTCCAGTTTCCAGGACGGTCCCTGGTTCACCGTCTATCTCCCGGGCGATCGCTTGGATGTGGGATCCGAGTTCTCCCAGTGGCCGGACCGGATCGGGAATCCGAACCTGGCCCCGGACCAGCGCACGCCGAGCCGGTGGTTCGACACGGAGGCCTTCGTGCGTCCCGACGGCTTCCGCTACGGCAACGCGGGCCGGACCACCGTGGAGGGACCCGGCCTGGCCAACGTGGACCTCTCGCTCCGGCGCACGTTCCGGCTGAGCGAAGGCCAGAATCTGGAACTGCGCCTGCAGATGTTCAACGCAGCCAACCGCGCCAACTTCGTCCTCCGGCGGAAAGCCCGGGTCAACCAGTTCGGCACGGCCGATTTCGGCGCACTGGGCGAAGCCTCGCCGGCCCGGCAGGTCCAGGTGGCGCTCAAGTATTCGTTCTGATCCGGTTCCGGCCGTCTCGCATTCAATCGAGTTGCCTCAGGTAGACCACGTAGAGCCGGGGATCGGCGTCCGCCCCTCGCTCCATGTGGATCCGCAGGCGCACCGTCTGACCCGCCAGGGCGGCCAGGTCTCCTCCGGGCCATTGGACGGGAACGTCGAGTCCTCCCTCTCCCTGGGGAACGCCGCTCGACTCCCCCGAATAACCGGGCAGCAGATGGAATGCGGCGTCGGAGATCTCCACCTTCATGAGTCGGGCGTGGTCGGCGTTGAGGACCACTTCGAAACCACCCGTTGGCAGAGTCACCGGAGCGGACCAGACCCAGCCCTTGGGCTCGTCCAGCCTCGTCGATCCTTCCGGATAGAGTCCCAGGGCGCCCCAGCGATCCCGGGGCAGCGTGGCCAGCCCCACTTCCGCGTAGTACTCCTCACCGTACTCGGCATTGCGCCAGCGTCCGTGGTAGATGAGGGTCTTGTCGCCGACGTTGAGGATGCCGTTGCCCGACTGGCAGAGGATGGTGGGGTAGCTTTTTCCCGGATCGTTGGTCACCGGCGAATCGTCCCGATGCAGGTAGACGTGCCCCTTCACCGGCTCGCGGAAATGAATCCCGTCGTTGCTGACCACCAGGCCGAAGTCGGCCGAGATCTTGCCGTGTCCGAACCAGGCCGCCGGGACGTTCCGGGTCGTGTCTCCCGGGAAGTTGTGCCAGAGCCCGAACAGGCCCACCAGGACGCTGCCGTAGCTGCGGGCTCCGATGCCCAGATGCACCTGATCGTAGGGCTTGCGACCGCCCCGTTGGGCGGGGTCCTCCGGCTCCCGGATCAGAAACGCCGGGGCGTACCCCGATACCCAGTCGTCGAAATTGGCCGAGACGGCGGCGTAACCCTGGCGCCCATGGGCATGGCCCCCTTCGCTGTGCCCGACGGCCTGGCCGTGGACCGCATAGAAATTGTTGTGCTTGTAGACCCCCGCGATCTCGATGAACTTGTCGACGGCATCCCGGTCCTTGACCTTCCAGTGAGTTCCGTCGGGGCTTGTAGCCGTCCGGAAGACCCACGTCGTGCCGTTGTGGAGGTTGTAAACCATCTTGTAGCGGCGCTCCGGATCCGGTTCCTCCTCATCCTTGAGGACGTGACCGCCGTACATCCGCTCCCCGGGCAGATCCAGAAGGTTGTTCTCGCGGCTCCCCTTGTATTCCACCTGTCCCAGGTTCGGCTTCACCCAGTGGATCCCGTCGTCGCTCTCGGCGTAGGCGACCGGCCCTACGGTGAACCCCGATTCGGTTTCTCCCGTCCCCAGGGGGTAGTACCACATGCGGTACTTGCCCTCGTCGAAGAGGACCGTCCCGTAGAAATGGGTCCCGATGTAATCCGGCTTGTCGGGATCGTCGCGGCTGGGGGTCAATACCGGCTCCAGCCTCACCTCCGGCTTGGAATAGTAGAGGGAGACGTTCCGCCAAAACGGCAACAGGTGGTCATCGATGGCCAGGAGCGGCGCCTCGCCGCGGACCACTCCCGGAACCGTCTCGAAACGGAATCCGTCGGGCTCGGGCGTGCCCGGTCCGCTGCCGGAACAACCAGCGGCCAGGCAAAGGACCAGCGGAACGAAGAGATACAGGTGGACCCGGTGTTTCAAATACATGACTCCTCCAATTCGGAATCCGGCGGCGGCGTGGCCGGAGCGTCGTTACTTCTGATCTTGCGGCTTCACATCGGGTGGGGCTCCGACGAAGAGCCACCAGCAGTCCTCGTCGGTGTGATTGTAGACCGACCGCATGGGCTCGGGAGGAAAGTAGATGGCCGTGTTCTCCTCCACCTCATACTCATCGTTATCGACTCTCACCATGGCGCGGCCCTTCATCAGGTAGTAGACCTCCTCCATGGTGAAGTGCCGGTGGTGCTCCACGCTCCCACCGGGGGCCAGCCGGCCCACCGACATCCGCAGATGGCCGGGGAGCCCGAAGGCGTCGTTGAAGGACTTGTGGTCCAGCGTCTCCTGGTTTTCAGCGATGTTCGCCAGATCCACGAAACGAACCGGTTTGCATGCCTTGGACCTGTCTTTGTTCATTTTTTCGATCTCCCGTCCGTAGTCGTCTCGTTCGTCAAAAGCTCAGCGGCGCCAATCGGGGGCGCCGTGGCGTGAATCTCTACCAGGCCAGCCAGCCTCCGTCCACGCACAGGACCTGTCCCGTGACGAACGAAGCCGCGTCCGACGCCAGGTAGATGACGGCCCCTTGCAGGTCCTCCCCCGTCCCCGGGCGTTTCAAGGGGGTGCGCTGGATCATTCTGGACCAGGTGTCCTTGGGAACGGCCGTTTTCAGCCGTTCGGTCCGGATCATCCCGGGGCTGATGGCGTTGACCCGGATCTTGTAGTCCGCCCAATAGGTGGCCAGCGCCCGCGTCATGCTGATCACGGCTCCCTTGCTGGCCGAGTAGGCCAGATCTTCGCGGGTCGGATTGCCCGGCGGGTGGGAGACGGAAGGGTCCACTCCCACATGCCCGTAGACCGAGGCGATGTTGATGATGCAACCGCCCCCCTGGCGCACCATGATCCGGCCGGCTCGCTGGGAACAGAGAAAAGTCCCGGTTGCGTTGACGTCGAAGACCCTCTGCCAGACCTCCAGGGTGGCGTCGAGGGTGGGGGCGTGAATGGAAATCCCGGCATTGTTCACCAGGATGTCGAGGCGCCCGAAACGCTCCTCCGCGGCCGCCATCATGCGGTCGACGTCGTCGGGACGGGAGACGTCCGCCGCCACTCCCAACCCGTCCCGTCCCCGCCGGCGAATGCGGCGGGCTGCGGCTTCGGCCAGGGCACCGTCCCGGTCCCCGACGACCACGTCGGCGCCGGCTTCGGCCAGGGCCAAGGCGAGATCCTCTCCCAGGCCCGATCCGGCTCCGGTGACAACGGCGACCTTGCCCTGGAGACTGAATCGATCGGACCCTGGCATGCCGGTCAGAACAGTCCCTGGATCCGGCCCGTCTGCGGATCGACGTCGATCCCGCGGTAGGCGGGCCGGGAACCGGTTCCGGGCAAGAGATGGATTCCCCCTGCCACCGGGACCACCAGTCCGGCGCCCCGGTAGAGCAGGATGTCCCGAACCGGGAGCTCCCAACCGCGCGGCCGGCCTTTCAACTGTGGATCGTGGGAGAGACTCAGATTGGACTTGGCCATGCAGAGCCCCAGTGAGCGGTTCCGGGGATCGCTGTCCAGCCGCTCCAGCTTGCGCCGGGCCTCCGGCGAGTAGCTCACGCTTCCGGCCCCGTAGACCTGGGTGGCGATGCACTCGATCCGTGCTTCGAGCCGGCTCTCCATGTCGTAGAGAAACCGGAAATCGCGCTTCTGCTCGCAGGCGGCCACCACCGCCTCGGCCAACTCCACGGCTCCCTCGCCTCCCTTGAGCCAGTGGTCGGACATGGCGAAGGGAGCCCCGGCCTCTTCGGCGACCCGCTTCACCAAGGCGATCTCCTCGTCGGAATCGGTGACGATCCGATTGACGCAGACCACCGGTTCGATCCCGCTCTTCCGAACGATGTCGATGTGGGCCAGCAAATTGGAGCATCCCTCTTCCACCAGTTCCAGGTTCTCCTCCGTGTAGGCGGGGTCCAACGGCTGGCCCGGGCGAACCCGCGGCCCGCCCCCGTGGCTCTTGAGGGCCCGAATCGTGGCCACGATCACCACCGCATCGGGCCGGAGCCCGGAGTACCGGCATTTGAGGTTCCAGAACTTCTCGTATCCGATGTCGGATCCGAACCCGCTCTCGGTGACCAGATAGTCGGTCAGCAGGGTTCCCATCCGGTCGGCGATGACGGAGCTCTGGCCCAGCGCGATGTTGGCGAAGGGACCCGCGTGTACCAGCATGGGCTGCCCTTCCATGGTCTGGAGCAGGTTCGGATGGACGGCTTCCGTCATCCACGCCGTCATGGCGCCGGCCACCTCCAGATCGGAAGCCGTCACCTCCCCGCCCCGGCGGTCCCAGGCCACGACGATCCTGCCGATCCGCTCCCGCAGATCCGCCAGATCCCGGGAGACGGCCAGAATCGCCATGAGTTCGCTGGAGGCGGTGATCTGAAAGCCCGACTCCATGGGATAGCCGTCCATCTTGCCGCCGTTCCCGATGTTGATGTTACGCAGGGACTGGGCGCAGAAATCGATGGCCCACTTCATCTCCACCCGGCCGGGATCCAAGTCGAGACGGTTCAGCCCCAGCGACTCCAGCTTGCGGTCGTCGTAGTTCCGTTCGTGCTGCATCCTGGCCGTCAGGGCCACCATGGCCAGGTTGTGGGCGTTGGTGATGGAATCCAGGTCGCCGGTGAGCCGGATCGAGAGCGGGGCCAGGGGAATGCACTGGGAGAGGCCGCCGCCGGCGCCCGACCCCTTGAGATTGAAGGTGGGCCCCCCGCTGGGCTGCCGGATGGCGCCCGCCACTCTGCAGCCGATCCGTGCCAGACCCTGCACCAGTCCGATGGTGGTGGTGGTTTTTCCTTCTCCCAAAGGCGTCGGGGTGATGGCGGTGACGTCGACGTACCGCCCGCGGGCAGAGCCTCGGAGCCTTTCCATGACCGCCCGGTGATCCACCTTGGCGAGTCCCCGGCCGGCGGGAAGCAATTCGTCCGTCCGAAGGCCCAGTTCCGAACCCAGTTGATCGATTGGCGTGGCCACCTTTTCGGCGGCCTCAGCCAACTGCCAGCCTTCCAGCTTTGTGGGATCCAAACTCGTCATCGCCACGGAGAATTGATCCTCGTGCCTTTCCAGTCTACTACGGATTGCCCGTCCCCGGTCATGCTGCCACGGAGCTCAACCGTTCGCGCCGGACTCGGAACGACCATACCCGCCGGGATCTGCCGGCGCTCCGTTTCCGTGGCGAGCTTCACACGCGGCTGCTAGAATACCTGCGAAATCAGCAATTTTCTGGTCTGAATCGAGCAAAAGTCTTCCCATGTTCCACTGGCTCGGCGTGTCGCTGATCTTTTCCGTCACCGCCGCTGTGGCCGGGAGCCGGGACCTCCCTCCCCCAGCTCCTGCCGGCGTGGACTTCTCCGAGCAGGTCGAGCCGATTCTCAGGGACCGTTGCTACGCGTGCCACGGAGCGACCGTCCAGATGAACGGCCTGCGGCTCGACGAACGCGGCCACGCTCTGAAAGGAGGCGACTCGGGACACCCCTCGGTCATCCCCGGCGACAGCGCCCGGAGTCTGCTGATTCAGACCGTGGCCGGTCTGGACCCTGACCGGCTCATGCCCAAGACCGGAGATCGGCTCACTCCCGAAGAGATCGGCCTGCTCCGGGCCTGGATCGACGCCGGCGCCGAATACGCCGAATCGGCCGATTCGAGTCCGCTGGCGAAAGCGAAGGACCACTGGTCGTTTCAACCGCCGACCTCGCCTCCGGTCCCTGTGGTGAAGAACACGGAATGGATTCGGAACCCCATCGACGCCTTCGTCCTGGCCAGGTTGGAAGGCCGCGGTTGGAAACCATCTCCTCCGGCGGGAGACGAAGCGCTGTTGCGGCGCATGCACCTCGACCTCGTCGGCCTTCCGCCGACTCCGCAGGAACAGCACGAGTTCCTGAAAGAGGCCAGCCCGGAAGCGTTCGACCGCCTGATCGAAGAACTCCTGGACCGCCCGGGATACGGGGAGCGCTGGGGCCGGCACTGGCTGGACGTGGTCCGCTACGCCGAAACCAACGGTTACGAGCGGGACGCCACCAAACCGGAGGTCTGGAAGTACCGGGATTACGTGATCCGGTCCCTGAACCAGGACAAGCCCTACGACCGGTTCATCCTGGAGCAACTGGCCGGAGACGAGCTGGAGGACGCCACCGCCGAGACCCATGTCGCCATGGGCTTCAACCGGCTGGGCCCCTGGGACGACGAACCGGCCGACTTCGACCAGGACCGCTTCGATCAATTGGACGACGTGGTTCGAACCACCTCGGAGGCCTTCCTGGGACTGACCATGGGCTGCGCCCGCTGCCACGACCACAAGTTCGATCCCCTTACCCAGCAGGACTATTACGGAATGGTCGCCCTCTTCAACGGCCTCCGCCGGTCCCAGACCGGACGCCGGGAGGTCAGCCTGCCGGTGGGGGATCACACCCAAATGACCCGGCAGTCCGAGAGGGACGAGCGCATCAAGGAGCTGGAAGCCAAGATCGACAAGCTGCGGGAGGACTTCCGGATCGACCGGCTCCGCTCGGGTCAAAGCGGACTCCCCGCAAAGGCCGTGGCTGCCCTGCTGGAAGACATCAGGAAGAGAACGGAAGAGCAGAAGGAACTGGCCAGGCAATACTCCACGGAGATGATCGCCAAGACGGCCGAGGCCCTCCCTCCCGAGCTGGTGGGCCGGATCGCCGGGTTGGAAGCCGAGATCGCCCGGGTTCGCCGATCCGTTCCCGATCTGGACCGCGGCTACTACCTCTACGAGTCGAAGCCGCCGGAGGTGGTCCACGTGTTGATGCGAGGCCGGGCCGCCAGTCCCGGCGACGTGGCCGTCCCGGCTCTTCCCGCCGCCCTGGTCAGCTCCCAGCCCCCGTTTTCCGCCAAGGGAAACAGCAGTGGGCGGAGACTGGCCCTGGCCCGCTGGATCGCCAGCCCGGAAAACCCCCTGACCGCCCGGGTCCTGGTCAACCGGGTCTGGCAGCAGCACCTGGGCCAGGGACTGGTCCGCAGCGCCGGCGACTTCGGCAGTATGGGAGACCGGCCCAGCCATCCCCAGCTTCTGGACTGGCTGGCCAGCCGTTTCATCGAAGAGGGCTGGTCCTTCAAGAAGCTCCACACCTTGATCATGACCAGCAACACGTACCGCATGGGCAAGAAGCCAGTGGCCGGGTACCTCGAGGCGGACCCGGAAAACCGCTTCCTCTGGCGGGCCCACTATCGAAGGCTCGAGGCAGAGGCCATCCGGGACTCGATGCTGGCGGCCAGCGGACAGCTCAATCGCAAGATGTACGGCCCCAGCATGGTGCCGCCCATACCCGAGGCCGCGCTGGAAGGGCATCCGGATCCGGACAAGATCTGGTATACGTCCGATCCCCGGGAGGCCTCCCGCAGGACCGTCTACGCCTTCATCAAGCGCTCCATGCTCATCCCCATGCTGGAGGTCCTGGACCTGTGCGACACGACCCGGAGTTCCGCCCAGCGGCCGGTGACCAGCATCGCTCCCCAGGCCCTGACGCTGTTCAACGGAGACTTCGCCAACGAGCAGGCCTTCCACCTGGCTCGCAGAGTCCTGGAGGAGGCGGGCCCTGACCTGGCCCAGCAGGTGGATCTCGTGTATCGCCTGGCGCTCGCCCGCGGACCGACTCCCGACGAACACCGGGAAATGGTGGACTTCCTGAACCAGGAGACCGAGGCCCACCTCTGGGAGGTAAGCGCCCGGAACCGGAACCGGCTCGTGGCCCGGGAGAAGAGCCTGGTTCAACTCTGCCGGGTGGTCTTCAATCTCAATGAATTCGTCTACCCCAACTGAGGAGGCACCGTAGGAATCGGCCCTGCCGGGAGAACAACGATGCAGACGAAGCGGTTCACACGCAACAATCCACCCTGTGGCCGGACGCGGCGGGAGTTCCTCTGGGAGACGGGCGGAGGATTCGCCGGGTTGGCCCTCATCGACCTCCTCTCTACCGACGGCTTTTTCGGACGACTGAACGCGGCTTCAGTCGACGGCGCCCCGCCGGAGCTCCTGGCTCCCAAGCTGCCCCACTTCCCGACGCGCGCCAAGCACGTCATTTTCTTCTTCATGAACGGCGGGCCCAGCCACGTGGACCTGTTCGACCCCAAGCCCGCGCTGACCAGGTACAACGGCACTCCCTACAAGGGCAAGGTGAAGGTGGGGTCCAACAACCGTCCCATCGGCTACCTGATGCAATCTCCGTTCGAGTTCAAGAAGCACGGCCAGAGCGGCCTGGAAATCAGCAGCGTCTACCCCCACGTCTCCCGCTTTGCCGACGACCTCTGCGTGATTCGCTCCCTGTACACCGACACGGCGGCGCACGCCTCGGGGAACATCCAGATGAACACGGGCAACGTCATCATCGGGAGACCCTCCCTGGGCTCGTGGCTCAGCTACGGTCTGGGCACACTGGGCAACGATCTGCCCAGCTTCGTCGTCATGACCGATCCCCGGGGCGGACCCATCGGCGGAACCTCCAACTGGACCGCCGGTTTCATGCCGGCCGCCTACCAGGGAACCCTCTTCCGAAGCAAGGGCAATCCGCTCCTGAACCTGGCGACGCCGGAGGACGTCAGCGAACGGACCCAGCGCCACTCCCTGAACCTGTTGCAACGGTTGAATCGGAAGCACCTGAAGGGCCGGGAGCAGGAATCGGAGCTGGCCGCCCGGATCCACTCCTACGAGTTGGCGTACCGGATGCAGACCACGGCCGCCGACGTGGTGGACGTCGAACAGGAGAGTGAGCAGACCCGGGAGATGTACGGGCTCAACAACCGGCTCACCGCCGACTACGGCCGCAAGTGCCTCATCGCGCGGCGGCTCATCGAGAAGGGCGTCCGCTTCGTCCAACTCTACTCGGGCGGCGGGCACGGCCCCGAAACCTGGGATGGCCACGTGGACTGCATCAAGAACCACTCGCTCCACGGCTACGAGACCGACCAGCCCATGGCCGCACTGATCGAAGACCTGAAACGGACCGGCCTCTGGGAGGAGACGCTCCTGATCTGGGGCGGCGAGTTCGGGCGAACTCCCACCAGCGAGGGCGTCGGCAAGCCGGGCCGCGACCACAACTGGCTCGGCTTCTCCATGTGGCTGGCCGGGGCCGGCGTCAAGGGCGGTCAGGCCATCGGAGCCACCGACGAGCTTGGGTTCGAGGCGGTGGAAGACCCCTACCACGTCTCCGACCTGCACGCCACGGTGCTGCACCTGATGGGCCTGGACCACACCAAGCTGACCTACTTCTACCACGGCCTGGAAGAGCGCCTCACCGGCCAGCGGGGCCAGGTGATCGAGGGCGCTCTGGCCTGACACGGTGCCGAGGCGACTTGCTTCTCGTCTCGGGACAAACTCCTGCCGACAGTGACTCCGAATTCCCGGCGGTGGGTTTCTACACTGGACCTACCTGATCAGGATCGGGCGAGAGCTATCTTTTCTTCTAGTTCCTGGCGTATATCAGCCGCAATCTCTTCAACTTCCCGAGCTACCCGAGGCGAGCGACCAAGGATTTGTTCTAAAGCGGTGACCAGGGGCAACAACCGATCGGAGGCCGGAGACCCTTGGATCAACTCAAGAGCACGGATTGGACCCGCCATGACGCAAAATTGGATCAGTAGAGGCACACAGCCTACGGGAAGATAATCCATTGCTGGCAGGTGCTCCAGCAGCATCACGACCTCATTTTCACTGACAGTGCGATTCATTTCACATTGGAGAATAACTTTCTTTACGACGGCTTTTGCTACCACGTTAGCGGTCTGCGGATCGTCGGTTCCACCGAATCGGGTTGCGATCTCATTGTAAGCAGCAAGAGCATCTCCTGGTTGGTTATTCTTATGATACGCATGCCCCTTGCCTAGGATTGTATTGGAAACCATTGGGGTAAGGCCCTTAATTCCCTTTGCTTCGGCTGTACTAAGCCGATCTAATGCTTGATCAAGCGCATAGAGCGCGTTTGGAGCGTCGCCAATCAAGTGCAACACGCTTCCTTTGCTGAAAAATGCCATCGCCAATAATATTAAGGATGCTGGATCCCTACGGGTTCGGAATCGGTTCACAATATCGTCGCAGACCGTAACCGCCTTACTATTACGACCAATTCCAATGAGAATCGCCGCCTTTAGAACGTAAGCGAACTGCACTACTTGCAAGAGCTCAGACGTTTCAGAGGAACCGAATCGATCGATTACATCGTCATAAATGGTAAGTGCCGGTTCCGTCGGACCTAATTTGGCAGCTTTTGCTATAAGCGCATAGGCGATTTGTGGCGCTATTTCCGGGCTGCTCGATGACCCAAATGCGCTAACAACATCCTCGTGGGTAAGGAGTGTTTCCCGGTATGACTTTAGCAACGGTAGGTCAAGTAGATTTGCGAATGCCTCCCGAGCGAGTTCCCTTGCTCGCTGGTCACCAACTCCTGTCTCAGCCGCAATTCGCTTACCTAATTCCAATAATCTTTCAGGCGAATAGTACGAAGCCATAAATTGAATGAGTGCATCCACCATTGCCGCTGCTCCGGAACCGCGACGGAGCAAGTAGTAGATGTTGTATAGACGCTCGGTCAGATAGTATTGTTTGCGCCGGGCAGTTCCTCCTTCAACGGTTACCGCACCACGTTGTAGAAGACGTGCGAGCAAAGCGCTGCACCGGTTCGTGTCCAGACGCGCCAAATCCGCGATTTCCCTGGAAAGCGACGGCTTCCAAAGCCTCGCGAGTGCCAGGTAGACCCGTCGTTCCTGGACCGGCAGTGAGTCGAGATGACTCTTGAAGTACTCCGTGTGATCGTCGACCAGTGCTAGTAAGTTTTCCATCAATTCACGGAATGATTGCCCCGCCCCGAAAAAAGAGACGATGGTAAGCAATCGGGGGCTGCCGCCGGTGAGAATTTGCAGCGGCCTGATGGTCCGCAACTCAGTAGATCGTCCGGAAACGGTCTTCCAAAGCGTTGCGCACTCACTGGTATTGAGTGGGTTAAGGGTGATGATCCGAAAGAGGTCGTAGAGAGCATTTTCGGGATGGTCGATCTCCTTGAATCGGCTGGTTGCGCTTCCGAGCAAGAGAATTCGTGGTTCCGTTTGTAACGTCTTTCTCAACCGCCATCCCGCGTCCGGGTCGAGCATGTCCGCGAATAACATGTTCAGATTCTCGACCAGGAGCACCAGACGTTGGCTGTGACGGTCGGCGAAATCCAAGAGCACCCCGAGACAACGCTCCGACAAAATGAAATCATCCGGACTGGATCTCAGGTCTTCGTAGGTACGGTGCAGATCCACACCATCCGTGGACGGTGCCTGGTCCGCAAGACGGCCAAGGCATTCCAACCAGAATTCGCCGCAAGTCGTAACCTCGTAGCTCTCCTCGGCGAATACGACGGGGAAAAACCTCTCCAACTTGGGGTTTCGCCGGATCTCGACCGCGACTCGAAGCAACAGGTGAGTCTTACCGCTGCCACGTGGACCGATGACGATGATGTGTGGATTCGAATTTCCGGTGCTCTCGCTTAGAGTTTCGACGATCGATTCAAATTCGCCGGTCCGTACACAGAACGATTGCAAGAGTTCGTCGTCGGTCAAAAACCCCGGATTGTATTTCTTGGTGATTGCCTTCATCACTTCGCCTCTTGTCTCGATCTTCGCCTGTCGATCGGAATGAAATACGCACCGTGTCGGGCCTTCCACCAGTCTTCAAGCAGACCCGAAACAAACCGATAACCATCGGAGTCGGCGGCCAGATAACCGTCATGCTCCAAGGTGTACAGAACATCTTCGATTGTCACCGAATCCCCAGAACCTGTCGAATGACCGCCGCGATACTTCTCGATCGATTTCCACCTCAGTAGAGCATCGCCTACCGCTGTCTCCGTCAACAGACTGAGTGCGGTCTTGTAGCTTTCAGTTCCCAGAATCATCCTCAGCCGGCTCTCATAGTGCTCCAGATCGATTTGTCCACGGACGCTGAGAAGATCCTGCTCATACACATGGCCGACATCGGCGAGTGTCGCTGCGAGTCTTTTATTCCGGCGCAAATGTTCATGAAGATGGTCGAAAAACTGCTGTACGTGGTGGGGAACACAGCATCGGAGACGGTGGCACATCTCGGATCGGACCTCACGAGATAGGTCCAAGCCGTAGGTATACGCCAGCGATCCCAGGCATTTGATGGAAATTTCCCGGCTCCAAGGTCTCAACTCGAACGGCGAAAAAATATTTGCCTGCGCGCTGAGGCCGGCTTGTTTGAGAACGGGTTCAAGACCAACGCTGCCCGAGACGATCATGGATACCCGCCCCCGATGGGTCTGCCCATTCTTGCGGAGCCAACTCAAAAACTGGTCTGCCGCGTCCCGCCGGTCCGGCGTGATCCGGTAGTCCTGACCCTTGAGTAGTCTGTTGATTAGGATCGGCAACTCATCGATGGCCAACACAACTGGTTTCTCGCTCAATGCAAGTGCCGTGAAGATTTGATCACCTCGCTGGCGCCAGTTTCCGGCATCGATTCCGGCGCGCAACTTGACCTTCACGTCGGCTACTTCCAAGGCTTCGATTCGATCACCAAAGTCTTCCAGGAAGTTCGCGAAACCGGACTTGATACGACCCCAAACAGTCCGAACCGATCGTGTCTGGATTGCAATCTCGGCGATGGCGTCAGCGGAGTCGTTAGCGCCTTCCAGATCGACAAAGATGGTCTCGAAGCTGCCTTCATCCGCCAGTTGGCGTAACAGTTCCCTTACTAGGCTCGTCTTACCCATCCGGCGCTGCGCCGTCAGCAGAGTGTGGGTTCCCTCTTTGACACGCTCACTCAATGCCTCAAGTTCGACGTCTCGATCGAAGAATCGATCTCCGTCGACCCAGTTGCCACCTGCCTTCTTGAGTTTTTTCATATCTGGTTCCTCTACAAAACCCATCATACATTACCAACGGATTTGTTGGCAACAGATTTGTTGGGAAGTTTCGGAATGAGGTCCGATTGGAACCTACCGAGTGCACGAGGCGCCTATCTAGAGTGATCTCAACGAACTAGGAAGTTCTCCGTCTCACTCCACGAAGACGGTGGCGTTGGTCGCCGTGAACCCCCGAACCTCGTTCTCTTTCTCGAGCCAGACGACCAGGGTGTAGACCCCTTTCCGGGAGGGGAAGGAGATGGTCTGGGAGAAGGACCGGCCCCGGACGTCCACCGATCCCCGGGTGCCGTCGGCGTAGCGCATGATCGAGGGCAGACGGGTCCTGTAGATCTTCTCGTCAGCGGGCAAAGCATAGGAATAGGTCCCCATCAACTGGGCCAGGGACATCTCTTCCGGCAGGGGTTCGTAGAAGACGGAGATCGCCTGGAGATCGTATCCGGGCACGAGCAACTTGCCCTTCAGTTGAACGCTGGCGGAGGGTCCCTGCCTCGCGGGAATGGGCTCCAGGCTCACGTACCGCCGGGCGAATATCTGGATCATCCGCAGGCCCGCCTTGCTGTAGGCCACCCCGATTCCGACATGGGTATGGTGAGGGTCCAGGATGTTTTGGCGGTGCTGGTCGTACGGCGGTTCCTCACCGATGAGGCTCTCGTGGCGCGCGGTCAATTCGGCCTTGACGGAGTCGAAGCTCACCTCGAAGCCGGTGCTGTTCATGCTGGCGATGTTTTCGGAGGTATGATCGGTGACCCCGCCCTGCGAATAACGCATGTATGGCTTCCAGCCGGCCCGGTTCCAGTGGCTGGTGTAGCCTTCCCGCAGCATCTCCCGGCAATGCTCGTCGGCCAGCAGGGAGAGGGGTTCGGAATACACCACTGGCCGGGCCGAGGCCTTTAGCCGATCCTGGTTGATGAACTCCACCACCATCAGCCGCAATTCCCGGATCGATTTCTCCGTCAGCTCCCGGGCGGACTCGGGCTGGGTCCCCACCAGAAACGACAGCAGTGAAATACCGAAGACGAGACGCACCGAAGCAATTATAGGCCGCCCCTTCGGGAACTGATCAACGTCATGCCGCAGGGGCTTCGAGGTGCTATTCTCTGGACCATGAAATACCGGCCCGCCAGCGATCCCGAGAGTACTTCGATCCTAAGATCTTCTTCCCGCCGGCAGTTCCTGCAGGGAACCGGGTTGGCGCTGTCCGCCTCTCTTGCCGGCGGGCTGACCGGCTGCGGCGGCAATTCGGCGGCCCGGCTCGTGGAGCAGAGGCGGGAAGCCGCCTGGCGCCGGCGGCGCGTCATCCTGGACGATGACGGAGACCTCTGCTACAGCGACGACGCCGAAAAGAGCGTGGAGGCCTTCCTGGCCCAACGCTTCGTTCCCATCCTGGAGACCCCCGTGGACAGCATCGCCTGGTGCATCATGTGGGCTATCGCCATCGGCAAAGGAAAGACCCGCTACTGGGAGACTCAACAGCTCGGCAAACCCCTGAATCCGGTCATCTCAGATCCCACTCCCGTCATGGTGGATGCCGCCCGCGGGCGGGACGTCGAACTCTTCGGCTCCCTGCGGATGAACGACACCCACGACTCCTACGGCATGCCCGCGGGCAAGCTGATCTATCCCCTCAAGGTGGAGCACCCGGAATGGCTGCTGGGGGACGAGAGCATGAAGGGACCGGTGTTCAGCAGCCAGGCGGCCGCCATCTGGTCGGGCCTGGATTTCGCCGTTCCCCAGGTCCGGGAAGACCGGCTCTGGTGGATCCGCAACACGGTTGAAAAATACGACGTGGCGGGTGTGGACCTGAACTTCTTCCGCATGCCCTGGTACTTCAAGACGGGCAAGGAGGAAGAAGGGATGCCCCTGATGACCGACCTGATCCGCTCGGCCCGCAAGGTCCTGGACCGGGAGTCGGAGCGCCGGGGCCGGCCGCTGATGCTTGGAATCCGCAGCCCGGGAACCGTGGCCGCCTGTCGGCGCATCGGCATCGACATCGAGACCTGGCTGAAGGAGGGGCTGGTGGACCGCCTTCTCATCGGTGGAGGCTACGTCCCCTTCACCAATCCGGCCGAGGAGCTGGTCCGACTGGGCCACCGGCACCAGGTCCCCGTCTACCCCTGCATCAACTGCGGAACTCAAATGTTCGGTTCCGACGCCGCCTTCCGGGGAGCCGCTTCCAACATCCTCTGGGCCGGAGCCGACGGCATCTATCTCTGGAATTTCCAATACCGCAGGGTGCCCAGGATCTCCTACGGACGGCCTGCGGCGGAAGGCTACGAAGTCCTGAACCACATCGGTTCCAGCGACGCGCTCCGTTACCAGGACAAGACCTTCGCCATCGACTACGTCCAGACGGTGGACGTCATGGGCAACGTGGGCCCCTACTCCATCGCCAGCTATCCGGGCCAGGTTCCGGTGGACTTGGCGGAAAGCCCCGGTCAAGACCGGACAGCGGTCGAGATGCGGGTCGGAGACGACCTGCCTGCCGCCGAAAAAGCGGGACGATTGAAGAGTGTGGACATCGAAGTGGAGGTCCCCAACCTGATGCCGGGCGAACGCTTGGAGATCACCCTCAATCAGACGCCCGTGGAGTTGGATTCCGAAGGCGTCCGGCCGCCTCGCAAGGAAGGGGAAAAGGGGGTTCCCTTCCGGTCCGGGAAGCTCTCGGCCGATCCGGTCCGCCAGGGGATGAACCGGTTCGAGATCGGCGTTGCGAAGCGCAGTTCCCGGGCCAGCGGGAAATTGAACCTCAAGCAGATTCTTCTCCATGTCCACTACAGTTGATTCTCCACTCGCCTCCACAGCTGGCCGGCACCCCCGCGGGCCCGGCACCCGATCCGGGCTGCTGCTTCTGTTGTGCTGTTGGATTCTCGGATGTTCGCCGCCTCCGGCTCAGGAAGCGGAACGGCCCAACATCATTCTCGTCATCACCGACGACCAGGGCTGGGCCCAGTTGGGAAGCCATGGGGACGATGTCCTCCGCACGCCCCACCTGGACCGCCTGGCCACCGAGAGCGTGGAGCTGACCCGGTTCTACGTCTCTCCCGTCTGCGCTCCCACCCGGGCCAGCCTCATGACCGGCCGCTACAACTACCGGACCGGCGTGGTGGACACCTACGTGGGACGGGCCATGATGCACTCGGACGAGGTCACCCTGGCCGAGACTCTCTCGGAGGCGGGTTACCGGACCGGGATCTTCGGAAAGTGGCACCTGGGGGACAACTATCCACTCCGGGCCATGGACCAGGGCTTCCAGGAGTCGGTGGTCCACAAGGGCGGCGGCATCGGCCAGCCTTCCGACCCGCCCGAAACCTCCTATTTCGACCCCATCCTGCAGCACAACGGGAAGGCCAAGCCGTACCCGGGCTACTGCACCGACATCTTCTTCCGGGAGGCGCTGGAGTTCATCGAGGAGAATCGGGAGAGCCCCTTCTTCGTCTACATCCCCACCAACGCGCCTCATTCCCCCTACGACGTACCCGAACCCTACCGCCAGTCCTACCTGGAGACCGGACTGGAGGACAAGGATGCCCGCATCTACGGCATGATCACCAACATCGACGACAACGTGGGCCGTCTGTTGGACGGCCTGAAGCGGATGGAACTGGAGAAAAACACGATCCTCATCTTCATGACCGACAACGGAGCCACCACGCGCCGGTACACCGCCGGACTCAGAGGACTCAAGGGGACAGTCTACGATGGGGGAATCCGGGTGCCGTTTCTGCTCCGCTGGCCGGGACGGCTCGAGCCGGGCACGGACGGCCGCATCGCCGCCCACATCGACCTGATGCCCACGCTGCTGGAGGCGGCCGGAATCGCGTTTCCCGACGGGGTTGCCTTCGACGGAGTCAGCCTCATGTCCCGGCTCGACGGCGCCGGCCAGGATCCCGGCGACCGGACCCTCTTCATCCAGTCCCACCGGGGGAACGAGCCCCAACCCTTCCGC
This sequence comes from Acidobacteriota bacterium, assembly GCA_028874215.1. NCBI lineage: Bacteria > Pseudomonadati > Acidobacteriota > Acidobacteriota bacterium. The sequence goes on along the minus strand of JAPPLF010000042.1, from coordinate 94,886 downwards.
CACTTCGCCGCCATCGAGCAGCGGTACAAGCTGGTCCAGCCGGTGGCCTTCGCCACGCGCGGTCTGCCCGCCGGCGAGACATTCGAGGACTATCCCCTGGAACTCTACGATCTGGAGGCCGACCCGGGAGAACAACAGGATATTTCAGGCGGACGTCCCGAGGTGGTGGGGCGGCTTCGCTCCGCCTATGCGGACTGGCTCCAGGACGTTTCCTCCTCCCGAGGCTACGCTCCTCCCCGGATCGCGGTGGGGACGGTCCACGATGACCCCGTCATCCTCACTCGCCAGGACTGGCGCATGGTGGGTCCCGACGGATGGGGAGACACCGACCTGGGGTTTTGGGAAATCACGGTCCATCGCGCGGGCGCCTATCGGATCCGGTTCCTATTCGGTCCGGCATCCGGTGGTGGAAATGCCGAGTTGAGGCTTCAACAGGTCCGAAGAATGCAACCCTTCGACCCGGGGACATCCGAAGTCACGTTTGACCAGGTCCTGCTGGATGAGGGTGAAACTCGCCTGCAGGCCGTGCTTCACAGGGGCGACAAACCGGTGGGCGTCCGCTACGTGGAAGTCTCCCTTGTCCAGTCCGGATCCGGGACCTCCGAAGGGCGCTGAGCGGGTTCTCCGGCAGCTCTTCATTTTTCGTTGAAACATGTGAGATCGGCAGGCGTATAATCATTTTGTGAGAAAAAAGCGCACCCTCCGCACCGTCGTCACCATCATCCTGGTCCTGGCCGTTTCCGCGGCCGGCTATCTCTACCTGGGCCCCTCCGACAGCCAGCCGGGCGAAGACTACCTGACCGTCCCGGTGAGCCGCGGAGACGTGAGGCGAACCGTCAGCTCCACCGGTCTGCTGCAGGCCGTGGTGACGGTGCAGGTGGGAAGTCAGGTCTCGGGACGGATCCAGGAGCTCCATGCCGACTTCAACAGCGTGGTCAAGAAGGGCCAGACCCTGGCCATCATCGACCCGGCCAATTTCGAGGCCCAGATGGAGCGGGCCAAGGCCTCTCTGGCCACCGCCGAAGCGGCCGTCAAGAGCGCCGCGGCCAACCTCATCAACCGGGAGGCCGAATTGGAGAGCGCCCGGGCCAACGTGGAGGTGGGCGAGGTCAATCTACAGGAAGCCGAGCGGGAGCTGAAACGGAGCCGCGAGCTCTACGAAGCCGAGGTGATCTCGGACCGCGATCTGGAGAACGCCCAGGCGGCCTTCGACCAGGCCAAGGCGCGCCTGAGCCAGAACCACGCCCAAGTCAGCCAGGTGGAAGCCTCCATCCGTTCGGCCCACGCCCAGAACGATCAAGCCGCCGCCAACGTGCAGCAAGCCAAGGCCAGCCTCACGATGGCGCAGGTCGACCTGCACTACACCAACATCACCTCTCCCATCGACGGCGTCGTCATCGAGCGCAACGTGGACATCGGCCAGACCGTCGCTGCCAGCTTCCAGGCGCCGGTCCTTTTTCTGATCGCCAACGACTTGGCGAAGATGCAGGTCATCGCCCAGATTGACGAAGCGGACATCGGCGCCATCTCGGAAATGGCCCAGGTCGATTTTGCCGTGGACGCGTTTCCGGGACAGAGCTTCGAGGGCAAGATTACCGAGATCCGCTTGAGCTCCAAGCTCCCCAACACCGAATCGGCCGGCGGAGCGCAGAGCGGCGGCGGTGCCACCAACGTGGTGGTCTACAACGTCATCATCGACGTGGAGAACACGCAATTGAAGCTGCGGCCCTCCATGACGGCCACCGTCAACTTCGTGGTCGCTCAGGAAGCGGACGTGCTGAAAGTGGCCAACTCGGCGCTTCGTTTCCGGCCCGAGGGCATATCTCCGGAAGAGATTCGAGCGTTGATGCGAGGCGGCGGACGGCGGCCTTCGGGAGGCGGGCCCGGCACCGCCATGGCCGGCCCCGGCCGAGGACCGGGAGCCGACCGGGCCGCCTTGGCCGACGCTGACGGCGGAGGCGGCCGTCCGGCGTGGGGAGGACGAGGCCGGGGCCCCGGAGGGCAACGGCGGGGACCGCGCCGGGGCGGAGACGAGATCTCCCATGCCGAGATCGGAATCTCCACCATCGAACAGTACGGCATCCGTCCCGGACCCAAGATCCGGTTTCCCCGCGCCGAGCGGACCCGTCCCCGGCCCGGTCTGCTTTGGGTGCTGGACGAAAACGCCGAGCCCCAGCCGCGCCGCGTTCTCCTGGGGATCACCGACGGAAGGGAGACGGCCATATTGCGCAGTGATCTGGAGGAAGACGAGAAGATCATCACCTGGAAGCTGGACGAATCGGGCCAGGTCCAGCGCGGCAGCACTTCTCCCTTCAGCGGAGCCTTCGGGCCGCGCCGGAACCGGAGCTCGAGCAACCGGAGCGGCGCCCGAGGGGGTGGGACCGGTGGCCGAGGCGGCGGCACCGGCAGTCGAGGCCGTTGATGGTTCAAGTGGCCGCAGCGCAGCAGAATCTCCGCGACTCCGCGCCGCCGGGCGGGGACAGTCTCCTTTCTCTTGAAGCCGTTTGGAAAATCTACGACCTGGGAGAGGTCCAGGTCGAAGCCCTGAGGGGAGTCTCCGTGGAGGTCGTCTCGGGCGAGTTCGTGGCCGTCATGGGAGCCTCGGGTTCAGGCAAATCGACCTTGCTGAACCTGTTGGGATGCCTGGACCGGCCGACCCGCGGACAGTATCGGTTGGACGGGATCGACGTCTCCACCTTCTCGGCGTCCCAGCGGGCGGACATCCGGAACCAGAAGATCGGATTCATCTTCCAGAGCTTCAACCTGCTGCCCCGGACCTCCATCTGGGAGAACGTGGAAGCGCCCATGCTCTACGCCGGCGTTCCCCGCCAGGAGCGGGCCCGCAGGATCGAGGAGGCGTTGGAAGTGGTGGGCATCCCGGAGAAGGCCCAGGTCATGCCCAATCAACTGTCGGGCGGTCAGCAGCAGCGGGTCGCCGTGGCCCGGGCCCTGGTCAACCGGCCGGCCATCCTGCTGGCCGACGAACCCACCGGCAACCTGGACTCGGCGACGTCGGAAGAGATCATGCGCTTTCTCGTGGATCTGAACCGGGATCAGGGCATCACGCTGATCATGGTGACCCACGAGGCGTCCATCGCGGCTCACGCCAAGCGCACGATCCAACTGCGGGACGGTCTTATCGTCAGCGACAAATTTCACTAGTCGGGAGAATCGCCATGGGTTTCTGGATGATCTTGAAAATCTCCCTCAAGTCCTTGGGCCGGAACATGATCCGCTCCATTCTCACCATGCTGGGGATCATCATCGGCGTCGCCGCCGTCATCACCATGGTCAGCCTGGGTCAGGGGGCCCAGCGGCAGGTGCAGGAGGAGATCGCCGCCATGGGGACCAATACCCTCTGGATCCGGGCCGGCAGCCGCCGGTCGTGGGGAATCCGGAGCGGATCGGGAACTCAGAACACCCTCACCGCCGCCGACTTCGAGGCCATCCTTCAAGAGGTTCCCACGGTACAGGCCGTGAGCCCCAGCGCTTCCACCATGGCCCAGGTCGTGTTCGGCAACCAGAACTGGAACACTCGCATCGAAGGGTACAACGAGCAATACCAGCTGCTGCGCAACTGGCCCCTCACCCAAGGTGAATTCTTTGAAGAGAGTCACGTGAAGACGGCAGCTCGAGTCGCCGTCCTGGGCCAGACCGTCGTCGACGAGCTCTTCGGCGGAGGCGACCCGGTGGGCCAGACGATCCGGGTCAAGAACCTCCCGTTCCAGGTGCTGGGAGTCCTCAAGAAGAAGGGCGCCAACAACTGGGGGCGGGATCAGGACGACACCATCATCGTTCCTTACACCACGGTCCAGAAGAAGTTCCAGGGAGGGGTCCTCTACGTCCAGTCCGGCCTGATCTCCGCCGTGAGCGCCCGCGCGAGCTTCGCGGCCCAGGAGCAGATCAGCGCGCTCCTGCGCCAGCGCCACAATCTGGGTCGGGATCAGGCCGACGATTTCCGGGTTCGGAATCTGAGCGAGTTCGCGGAAGCGGCCGAAGCCACCAACCGGGTCATGACCAGCCTGTTGGCCAGCATCGCCGCCGTCTCCCTCCTGGTGGGGGGCATCGGCATCATGAACATCATGCTGGTCTCGGTGACCGAACGGACCCGGGAGATCGGCATTCGCATGGCCATCGGAGCCCGGCCCGGACACGTGAGAGTCCAGTTCCTGTCCGAATCCATCGTGCTCTGCCTGTTGGGCGGCTTGATCGGCCTTGGAATGGGGATCGGTGGATCCTTCCTCGTCTCCCAGGGCATGGGATGGCCGACCCAGATCTCCCCCAACGCCATCGCGGTCTCCATCTTCTTCTCGGCTGCCATCGGGGTCTTTTTCGGATATTATCCGGCCCACAAGGCAGCACAACTGGACCCCATCGAAGCGCTCCACTACGAGTAGCCTTCCTGTGGGTCCGGACGTGGCAACGGGGACACGGATGGACCGGAGCGGCAACTCGACTCGAACCCTCATGGTCCGGCTGTTCCATCTGGCAGTGGAGAGCCGGAGACTGCTGGCCCTGTCGCTCCTGTGCGGCCTCCTCTTCTCGGTGGTCGGACTCTTCCCTCCGCTGGTCTTGAGACGGCTGATCCAGTTGCTTCAGGAGGGGGGTCTTTCCGGGTCCACGCTGATCTGGATGGCCCTTGCTCTGGCCGGACTCTTTCTCCTGCGGGGGGTCTTCCGTTACGGCTACGGTGTCTTCTCCCACGTGGCCGCCTACCGCACGCTGCACAACCTCCTGGGCCGCACCTACGCCCGGGTTCAGGCCCTCCCGCCCGGAGCCTACACGCATCGCCGCAGCGGCTCACTCATGTCCCGGACCGTCAACGACGTGGAGGTCATCGAGGACTTTCTGGCCCACGGGGTGCCGGAGATCTTCCTGGCGGCGGTGATGCCGGCAGCCATGCTCCTGATCCTCTTCAACATTCACTTCGAGCTGGCCCTCATCGTCACGCTGCCCTTGCCGCTGGTCGCCTGGCTGGTGTACCGGCTCGCGGGGCGGACCAGTCGAGCCTGGAGGAAAACCCGGGGCCGCCGCGCCGACCTGGTGGCCGAGATCCTGGACCGGATCGGCGGCCACACGGTCATCAAGTCCTTCGTCCGGGAAGATTCCGAGCTGCGGCGGGTCCGGCAGGCCAGCGCCCGCTATCGCGACAGCATCGTGAGGGCCAATCGCTGGTCTCTGATCCCGGCGGGCGTGGTCGAATTCGCCGGCGGCCTGGCCTACCTCCTGGTCGTCGCCGCGGGGGGACGCCTGGCCTTGGGAGGAGACGTGGCCCTGGCCGACCTGGTGGTCTTTGTCCTCTACCTGGGACAGATCTTCCAGCCCCTGTTGCGGCTGGCCAACCTGAACGACGTCATCCAGAAAGCGACCGCCTCGGCGCGGCGAGTCTTCGAGCTACTGGAACTGCCGGTGGAATCGCGGGCGGCCGGCCTGGCCGCCATTCCCGGCGACCTCCGCTGGTCGGTGGAGCTGGACCGGGTCACCTTCGGCTACGCGCCGGAGATTCCCGTCCTTCGGGAGGTGAGTTTCCGGGCCGAAGCGGGCGAAGTCCTGGCCCTGGTCGGCCCCACCGGCGCCGGCAAGACGACCTCCTGCAACCTGGTCCCCAGGTTCTACGAACCGCAGTTCGGAGCGGTGAAGGTCGGCGGGATCGACGTCCGGAATCTGGCGCTGGAACCGTTGCGCCGGAGTGTGGCCCACGTCATGCAGGACGTGTATCTCTTCCATGCCACCATCCGGGAGAACATCCTGGTGGGAAACCCCGGCGCCACCGAGGCCGAAATCCGTGACGCCGCCCGAGCCGCCAACGCCGAGGAATTCATCCTATCCCTGCCCCAGGGCTACGACACCATGGTCGGGGAGAGGGGAGCGCGCCTCTCGGGAGGCGAGAAACAGCGGATCTCCATCGCCCGCGCCCTCCTCAAAGACGCGCCCGTCCTGATCCTGGACGAAGCCACCTCAAGCGTGGACACCGAGTCGGAGTTGGAGATCCGGGAAGCCATCACCCGCCTGACCCGGGACCGGACAGTCCTGGTCATCGCTCACCGCCTCTTTACCGTCCGCAACGCCGACCGGATCGTGGTGCTCCAGGAGGGACGGGTCGTGGAGACGGGAACCCACTCGCGGCTGATCCACGCCGCAGGCCTCTACGAACGTCTCTGGACGGCTCAGGACACGTCACGGCACTGGCAGGTGCGAACGGCGTAGCCACCTGAACTCCAACCACCATCGTTGCCTTCCCGTCAGCCAGGTCTCACAGATCTGAACACCCGCACGTTAGAGAGAACAAGCAAGGACCTCAAGGTTGAAGTAGGAGGGTGTCATGAAGTTTTCGTGTCGTGTTTTCCTGGCGGCGTTTCTCGCGTTCGGGGTGTTGGGGTTCGGTCAAACTTATGATGAGGCGCAACTGAGGTTCCCGGACCCGATTGCCGTTGACGTGATCGGGAACGACCCGATGTACTGGCAGACCGTCGCCGTCGTGAGGTCGGTTGACTCGCTGAACGGAAACATGGATGCCGAATCTGGCCGTGAGGGTACTTGTGAAAATGGGACACTGGGCAGTGATGGCCAATGCGAGTCATGCAACGCTGGTTATACGCTGGAGACGGATGTTGATGGCAACAAATACTGTGATGCGGAGTTCTTTGGCCAGTACACGCTCCAGCTCTTCATGCTCGGAAACATCTTCACGAACATGAGCCAGGGCGACCGGAGCCTGGGGTTCGACGCTGCGAACGGCCTGATCGCCGTACGGGTTGTACAGTTCGCCCAGCAGATGTTCGCGATGGGCCCCTGGAAACACGGCAGGCTTCTCCAGTGGGCGATCCACGATAAAGTTGTGGGCTTCGAGATGCTGAGGTCCGGGGGCAAGGCCCTTGGAACGCACTTGGCCTATTGGGCCGAGAAGTCAGCCGGGGGAGCCGAGTACGCCAGGGACGGTCCGTTCATGGTCCAGATGCGCCACGCCTACGACGGAGGCCCCACCTCGGGCCGGTTGGTGGTCCAGTACGTCGGCGGTGAGGGGACCTCCGGGTCTGCCAGTCAGATAGTGGTGTTTCGACAGGAGTTTCAGATCCGGGTGAGGTTCCAGTGAGTCAAGCGAGGGATTTGAAGGAGGAACAAGACATGAAGTCCATCCTTGTCCAGTACGTTGGCGGTGAAGGCTCCACGGACACCAGAAACAGGATGGTTGTGTTCCGAACGGAAGTTCTGGCTCGGGTTCGTGTTAACTGAGTTTCGTATTTCACAGGAGGAGCATGGACGGTCCGTTCCTCGGCATTGCGCGGGAATCCCAGGTTTAGTCCGGGTCCCGGATGGCGGAGCTGAACATCCTGGAATTAGGCGGTGACGACTCGACCCTACGCCAATACACCACGCACCACGTGGCCGTGGACGTCGGTGAGGCGGCGCTGAATGCCGTTGTGGTAAAAGGTGAGCTTCTTGTGGTCCAGCCCCAGCAGATGAAGGATGGTGGCGTGAAAATCGTAGATGGTGACCGGGTCCCGGGCCACGTCGTAGCCCACATCGTCTGAAGCGCCGTAACTGAATCCCTTCCGGACACCGGCGCCCGCGAGCCAGCAGGTGAAGGCGAGCTGGTGATGGTCGCGGCCCTTGGCGCCCAGCCCTTCGGTGAACGGGGTCCGGCCGAACTCCGTCGACCAGACCACCAGGGTGTCCTCCAGCATGCCCCGCTCCTTCATGTCTTTCAGGAGTCCGGCCAACGGACGATCCATGGTGTCGGCCTGATCGGTGTGATTCTCCTTGATGTCCTCGTGCCCGTCCCAGTTGATGCGAGGCCGGCCGAAGGCGCCGCCGATCCAGACTTGAACGACCCGGACACCTTTTTCCAGCAGCCGGCGAGCCAGCAGGCAATTCCGGCCGAAGCTGTTCGTCTTCTCCTCGTCCAGGCCGTAGAGCCGCCGCGTTTCCGGCCGCTCCGTGTCCAGATCCACGATGTCGGGGATGGTCATCTGCATGTGGGCGGCCAACTCGTAGGATTGGAGCCGCGCCTCCAAGGCGCTGTCTCCGGGATTGATTTCCAAGTGTTCCCGATTCATCCGGGCCAGGAGTTCCATCTCGCTGGCGCGGCGCCGGGAGGAGACGGTGGGCGGAGTCGACAGGTACGGCAGGGGATCGCCCGAGTTTCGGAACGCCACGCCCTGATGGGACGCCGGCAGGAACCCGGCGGTCCAGTTGATGGACCCTCCGGCGGGAAGACCCCGGGGGTCCGGAAGCACGATGAAACCGGGCAGGTCCCGGTTCTCGGAGCCCAGGCCGTAGGTGACCCAGGACCCCATACAGGGGTATCCGTTGCGGGTGAATCCCGAATTCATCTGAAATGTGGCCGGTGTGTGATTGGAGCTCTTGGCCACCATGGACCGGATCATGCAGAGATCGTCGGCGCACTCCGCCAAGTGAGGCAGAAGATCGCTCACCCAGAGCCCACTCTGGCCCCTTCGCCGAAATTCAAAGGGACTCTGCATCAAGGTCCCGGGTTGCCCGAAGAAGGTGTCGACCTTTCGCTTCCCGGCCATGGTCTTGCCATCCAACCGGGTCAACTCGGGCTTGTAGTCGAAGGTGTCCACGTGACTGGCGCCTCCCGCAGCATAGATGTGCAGGATCCTCTTGGCGGGACCTGGAAAATGGGAGGGACGAGCCCCGAACCTGGACCGGGTGTCGCTTCCCCGGGTTTCCTCCCGGAGCAGGCAGGCCAAAGCGATGGCGCCCAAACCGCTGCCCGAATTCCAAAGGAAGTGCCTTCTGGGCAGCAGCGATGTTGGCTTCGGGTTGGAGTTTTCCATGGGACCCTTCCGCTTCAGTTGAGATAAAGGAATTCGCTCGAGTTCAACAGCGCCCAGCAGAAGCTCTCCAGTCCATGCTCGCCGGCATGGGTCACGGCACGGGTCGTTTCCTCAGGGCCGGGCGTTCGCCCCAAGCTCAGCCGATACGCCAAATCGATCTGTCCCGCCCTGTCACCGGGTAGAGCCAAGCGGAGCCGGTCCGCCAGATGATCCGCCTGGCGCAGGACGAACGGACTGTTCATGAGCGCCAGGGCTTGGATGGGGGTCGTGGTATGGCTGCGGCGGGGCGCCTTGTCGGAGGCGTCCGGGCAATCGAACGCTTCCAACATGGGATCGTGCCCGGATCGGACCACGATCCGGTAGATGGTGCGTTTCCGCATCGGTGGATCGGCCGAGTCGACCAGGTTGTAAAAGTGGCTGTTGAAGAACTTCACTTCGAAGGGGCGGAATCCGGGGCCGCCGAACTCACGATTCAGGCGGCCGCTGACGGCGAGGAGCGAGTCCCGGATCACTTCCGCCTCCAGCCGCCGGGGAGAGAAACGCCAGAGCCACCGGTTTTCAGCGTCGGCCGCCGCCGCGTCGGCCCGGAACGCGGACGACTGTTGGTAGGTGTTGGAGAGCATGATCTCACGGTGCAACTGTTTCACGCTGCCGCCGTGCCGGAGGAAGGACTGCGCCAGCCAGTCCAGGAGCACGGGGTGCGAGGCGCGGCCTCCGTTGAATCCGAAGTCATTGGGGGTCGAGACGATTCCCCGCCCGAAGTGATAGTGCCAGACCCGGTTCACCAGCACGCGCGCCGTGAGAGGATGGTCCGGGTCGGTGATCCATTGCGCCAAGCGCAGCCGCCGCCGGGCCTCGTTCCCATCGGGAGGCAATCCGAATTCAGGCTCCGGCAAAGAGATGGCGAGGAGCCCTCCGGGCTCGACCGGATCCCCCGGCGTCGCGGGGTCCCCCCGATCCATGATCACCTGAGGACCGGATCGGTAGGTCCGGACGGCGTAGACCAGGGGAACCGGTGGAGCGCCCTCCAGCAGCCGCTCCTGACGGGCCGCCTCTTCCAGCAGCTCATCTCTGGCGAGGCGCTCTTGAGAGCTGGCCTCGGCGTTCCACTCCTCGGGAGTGACCCGCTGAATGCCGGCCCGGAAGGAGGCTGCGATCTCCTCGGAGGTCAACGGTCGATCATAGAGCCGGGCCTCGTCCACCGTCCCCGTCCTGTTCCCGCCGAAGACCACCCTGGTCCGGCCCCGGGCATAGAATTGAAGCGCGGACTCGGGGCCCTCTCCCTTGGGATCCTGGGCCCAATAGAGCAGCCCCTCACGGTAGATTCGGATGCCGCCCCGGGAGTCATAGGCAATGGCGATATGAATCGGGGTCTCCGTCTTCGTCTCCTTGGACCGCTCGGGACTGACGGTGCGGTTCTTGAACTCGCTCAGGTTTCGCCAGGTGCTGGATTCGTGGTGGTAGTAGATGGCATCGTACCGCCCCCTGGGCAGCGGCGAATCGGTATCCTCGACCTTGAAGAAGTGGAACTGGCGGTTCTCTTTTGAAACCCGGACCCATGCCTCGAGGGTCTTTTCCGACAGGTCTACGGTCAACGCGTCGGATCGGCCCTCGGCGTCCTTGAACCGGATCCCGCCATCCTCGAACCGGAATTCGCCGTCTTCGACCAACGGTCCCGATTCCGGGGACAGATGCCCGTCACCCACCGAATCGATCCCGTTCAGGTCGAAGGTCCAACGAGCGATGGGTTCGGCGACCGGCTGCGAAGCGATCCCCCGCTTCCTCAGAACCCGCTCCCGGACCTTGTCCTGAAGCTGGGCCACCCGCCGCTTCAGATTGCGGATTCCGGCCTTGAGAGGCTCGGTTCGTTCCTCGTGGGCGACCGTCTCCTCCGGCGTCATCCAGGGCCGGTTGCCGGGCCGGATTCCGTCCAGGCAGGCCTTCAATCGATAGTAGTCCCGTTGGGAGATGGGATCGAACTTGTGGTCGTGGCATCGGGCGCAGTTGACCGTCATGCCGAGGAAGGTCTGGGCCACCGTCCCCACCATCTCTTCCATCTCCTCGGCCCGGACCCGGGCTCGCATGATGGCGCTCTGCTGAGTGTTTCCCACCTCGTCCCACGGAGCCGCGACCAGGAAACCGGTGGCCGCCACTCCGTCCCGGGACCGGGGCTCCAGAATGTCTCCGGCCAGTTGCTCCAGGACGAAACGGGCATAGGGCTTGTCCTGATTGAAGCTCCGAATCACATAGTCGCGGTAGGGCCAGGCATGATCCCGGATCTTGTCCCGCTCGAATCCCTGGCTTTCCCCGAAGCGGGCCAGATCCAACCAATGCCGGCCCCAGCGCTCGCCGTAGTGGGGCGAGGCGAGAAGGCGGTTCACCAGGTTCTCGTAGGCCCGGGGCGACGTGTCCGAGACGAACGCCTCGATCTCCCCGGGCGTGGGCGGCAATCCCAGCAGATCCAAGGTCGCCCGCCGGATCAACGCCTCCCGGGACGCCGGCGGAGAGGGCTTCAATCCCTGTTCCTCCAGAGCCGCCAGGATGAAGGCGTCGACGGGCTTTCGAACCCAGGCCGCCTGCTTCACTACCGGAACGGCCGGGCGGTGCACCGGCTTCAAAGACCACCAGAGCGGTTCGGGCGCAGCGGCTCCGGCCTGGGATCCATCCTGGTCCCCGGACGGCCAGACGGCGCCCTGATCGATCCAGTGCCGCACCAGGTCCACCTCGGCTTTCGACAGGGGATCGCTTGGGGGCATCTCGCCGGATCGGACCTTTTCATAGAGGAGGCTTTGTCCGGACTCGCCCGGCTCCAGCGACGGACCGGAGCTCCCTCCCAACAGGGCTCCTTCCCGGCTCGACAGATCCAGGCCGGCCATGGCGCCGACCCCGCGGTGGCAGAACTGACATTTCTGCAGGACGGAAGAGATTTCGCCGGTGGCACCCCCCGGAGAGGATTCGCTCCCCAGAGCCGTCACCGCCAGAAGCACCACCTGCAATCCGGCGAGTCCGGCCCGGGCGACAGCCAACTGGATGCGATTCATGGATTGCGCCGTGCCGCGTGCGACACCTGCCCTGCGGCGTCGTGTTCCGTAAGAGGACGAGGGAGGCGCTGAACCCGGCATGAGTCTGTCCTGACTCTACCCAGCGTTCTCCGGCAGTTCAACTGCCGGAAAGTCAAGCGGGGACCCACAAGGGGCACTCCTGCGCGGAGCGTTGTCGAGGAGGGTGGTGGTAACATCTGCCGATGGACAGCGGACGGCTCGGGTGGCTGCTCCTTCCGGTTCTTACCGGCTTTGGCGTTCTGAGCCTCGCCCAAGTCGTGCCGCAGTACAAGGGAAAGAAGGAGAATCTGCCCCGGGTCGTGGCGCCCCAGCCGATACCATTCAGTCACAAGCTTCACTCCCGGCTGGGACTGACCTGCGGAGGCTGTCACGCGGGAGCGTCCAAGGGGGCGCGAGCCGGTTTTCCGGCCACCGCCGTCTGCCTGACCTGCCACGACACGGTCCGGAAGAACGATCCGGGAATCGAGGCGCTCAAGGTCCTGCACCGGCAGGGCAAGGAGCCCGAGTGGGTCCGGGTCTACCAGCTTCCCGACTTCGTCTTCTTCAGTCACGCCAACCACGTGAACGCCCAACAGCCCTGCAACGCCTGTCACGGCGCCGTGGAAACCCACGAGGTTCTGAACCAGGAGGTTTCCGCCAACATGGAGATGTGCATGAACTGCCACAAGGCCTCGTCGGTCTCGACCGACTGCCATCTCTGCCACGAGCTGGGCGAGTAGGGGCGGCGGCTTTCCTGCCGCCGATTCCGGGCGGGGGGGGGGGGGGGGGGGGGGCCCCCCCCCCCCCGCCCCCCGGCGGGGGGGGGGGAGGGGGTGGTGGGGGGGGGGCGCCCCCCCCCCCGGGGAGGGGCCCCCCCCCCGCCGGGGGTGGGGGGGCGG
>JAPPLF010000042.1:0-82135 GCA_028874215.1 Acidobacteriota bacterium | reverse complement strand
CGCCCCCCCTGCGCCCCCGCCGGCCCGGGGGGGGGGTGGGGGGGGGGGGGTCCCCGGCCCGGCGGGGGGGGGGGGGGGGGGGGGGCGGCACCCCCCCCACGGGCGCCCCGCCATTCAGCGCAGATGGAGAAAAATGTCGTCCCCTTCGACCGTCACCCGGTACGTTCTCACCCGCAACCGGGAATCGTAGAGGGCACGGCCCGTCTTCAGGTCGAACTCCCAGTTGTGCCAGGGGCACTTGAGGATCTCACCCTCACGCTCCCAGGTGACGTGGTAGGGACCGCTGGAGCGGACCAGCGGCCGGAGTCGTCCTTGGCACAGCGGCCCCCCCTGGTGAGGGCAGACGTTCTTGACGGCATGGTATTTGCCGTTGACGTTGAAGACGCCGATACCGGCCCGGCCGCCAAGGGAGACGATCTTTCTGGAACCGGGTGGCAGATCCTGGACCCTTCCCACGTGCCGCCGCATCCCGTCTCCCGGTTACCCGCTCCCATTGGAAGCCGCGTCCAGGCCGCCAAGGCGGCCGCCGTAGAGCTCGCGGGCGTTGTCGTAGAAGACCCGCCGTCTCAATTTCGGCGACACGCCTCGCAGCACCCGGTCCGGGTTGTCCCAGTCCCAATGCGGATAGTCGCTGCCGAAGACCAGGATCTCGTCGGCGTGAAGCCAGCGGAGGAAGATCTTCAGGTCCTCCAGGCTGGGAGGCTGTTCCATGGGTTGCGACCCGAAACGGATGTTTCGGCGGATGTACTCGCTGGGAGGCCGCTTGACCCAGGGCGTGTACTCCCGAGTCGACTTCCAGTCCGCGTCCATGTGCCACATGAGCCCCGGGACCCAGAACGTATCGTGCTCCACGAAGAGGAACCGAAGGTTGGGAAATTTCTCGAAGACCCCTTCGCAGATGAGACTGGAAACATGGGCCATGGCGTTCTGGGGACGGGCCATTCGCATCTCCAGGTAATAGGAAGGGTATCCGACCCCGGTCGGGGGGCCTGAAACTCCAGTCCCTTCGGAACCGAAGTGGACGCATACGGGCAGTCCGTACTCCTGAGCCGCCTCGTACATGGGATGGTAGAAGCGATTTCCGAAGGGCATCCGCGCGCCGGCTGGAATGATGACCTGGACCATCCGCGGGTGCTTGCCCAAACGGTGGATCTCCTGGGCCGCCTGGTACGGGTCCACGGCCGAAACCGAGATGGAACCGAAAAAACGGCGGTCCGCCGCGACCCACGTGTCCAGGGTCCAATCGTTGAACGCACGGCAAAGGGCGGCCGCGTAATCCACGTTGGGATGCACGGCAGCGCCGTAGACCGTCGATCCGGTCAAGATGGCCGCCTCGACTCCATATACGTCCAAGTGCCTTTTCCGGGCCATGTCGATGTTGTTGGCGGGATGAATGTCGCCGTCCCAGACATCGGCCCGGGCGCCCCCCCTCGGCATGTTGGTGTAACCGGTGGAGAATCCACCGGGCATCATCAGGCCGAAGTCCTGGATGTGCTCCACGTAGTCGCGAGGAAGGTAGGGGAAGAGTTCCTCGGGTTCGGTGATCATGTGGTGAACGTCGCAATCGATGATGGGTTCTCGGGCCACGGCCTTTCGCTCCCGCAGTTGCTCCGCCATGGGTCAGGCCCCGATTCGGACCAGGTACAGGGTGAACAGGATGATGGCGATGACGCACGCCCAGGCCAGCAGAAAGCCCACCACCGTCTGCTTGGAGGGCTTGCTGATTTCCAGATCCCACATGGTCACTTCCTGTCCAGCCGGATGCCCATCGCCTCCAGACGGTGCTCCTCTCCCACCGGTGTTTGCAGGATGGCGTAGAAGCGGTCCAGCCGTTTCCTGTCCTCCGGCGGCGTGAGGAGACTGACGACGATCATGAAGAAGAACCCGCCCAACAGGTAGATCAGAAACTGCTGGTGCAGCTCCCAGCCCCAGACGAAGCGGGAAAGGTACCAGAGAAAGGCCGATCCCAGGATTCCGGCCCAGGCTCCATACGCGTTGCAGCGCCTCCAAAGCACGCCGCCCCAGAAGGCGATCCCGAAAAACGCCACCAGAGACCAGGTCAGCTTGAGGATTCCCACCACCGTCGTGGCGAACATGGCGACCACGATACCGCCCATGACCACCACCACCCCAACCAGCCGGCCCACGTTCAGGTAGTGCCCCACCGATGCCTCGGGCCGAATGTAGCGCTGGTAGACGTTCTTCACGAAGAGAGCCGACCCGTCCACCATCAAGGAATCGCAACTGGACATGGCGGCCGCCACCATGGAAGCCAGCATGACGCCCACCAGCCCCACCGGCAGCAGGTCGCGGGTGGCCAGACCGAAAGCGTGCTCCGAATCGGCCAGTTCAGGATAGAGGGCGATGCAGGCCACGCCGGTGAGAGCCCAGGCCAGCGTGCAGATCCGCTTGAGCATGTTGCCGAACGTGAACCCGATCCGGCCCTCCAGCTCCGTCTTCCCCGCTCCGGCGATCTCCATGTGATGGGGTTGGGCGACGATTCCCACCAGGGCGTTGATGACGATCATGACGATGTAGAAGGGGGTGACCCGGTCGTAGCCCTCCGGCGGGTCGCCGGGCGCCATCAGGCTGAACATCTCCGCCGGGACCTTCTGGTGCAATCCGGCGAATCCCCCAACCGCATCCAACACGAAAGGGAGCAGGAGGAAGGAGAGGACGATGATGAAGAATCCCTGGATGAAATCGGTGACCACGGCTGCCGGCAGGCCTCCCAGCAGGCCGTAGCTGAGGAACAGTATGGTCATGACGCCGATGGCCAACTCGGGACTCACGGCGCCGCCCGAGATGGCGCTGGCCGCCTTTCCGGTTCCCAGGAGCATGAGGCCGATCTGCAGGGAGAGATAGAGCAGTCCGTAGATGGTGTAGAGGATGGCCAGGGCCGGACTGAACCGGTCTTCGAAGTAGTCGGCCGTGGTCAGGTAGCGCATCCGCCTCAGAAGGGGGGCCACCAGCCAGTAGAAGGGCGTGGCGAAGAGGTAGAGCCACTGGTACCAGATCCCCGCCATTCCCATCCTGTAGGAGGCGCCGGCCACCGTGACGGCGTGATCCGTATGGGTCCCGGTCCCGAAGGCGTGCATGACCATGAACGCCTTCCCGAAACGGCGGGAACCCATGAAGTAGTCGTGGAGATTGGTGACCTTCCGGGCCGCCCAGAGACCCGCTCCGGTGACCCCGAGCAGGTAGACCAGCAGGGTGGTGAGATCCAGCCAGTGCAGTCCGAACATATCTTCCGAGCTCCGGCCGGGAGGCTATGTGCCCGGGGAGAGACTAGGGCTAAAACTGGTCATTCAGGCCGAAGGTCGGTTCGGACACGACCCACTGTCCCCGGGTGAAGTCGGGAAAGAAGACGGGAGCGCTTCCCCGTGCGATGGAGCGCTCGGACAGAGGACCGATGGCGCTCCATGAAGCTGACTCGTAGACGTCGATGGGGGTGGGCAGTCCCCGTTTCAGCGCTTCCACGAAACCGTTGATGACGAAGAAATCCATGCCGCCGTGTCCGGACCCGGCGGCTTCCTCGCCGAAACGTTTCCAGAGGGGGTGGTCATGCTCCTTCTGGTATTTCTCGAAGGGTTCCCACCGGTGCGATTTGGGACTGAGGTCTTCGATGTAGATCGACTTGTTGTCGCTCATCCAGATACCCCCGGTTCCCTGCACCCGGAAGTTCAGGGAATAGGGCCGCGGCAGGTTGGTGTCGTGGCTGACCAGGAGAGTCTCTCCCCGGGCGCACTTGATCACCGATGTCACCACGTCGCCCAGAGCCCACTGGATCTTGGCGTTGGGATGGTCCGCGCCCCCTTGGCGGACGACGTAATCGTGAAGCCCTCGCGCCTTGGTGGCCGTGGAGGTGAGGGTCACGAACCGGTTCCCCCGGTCGATGTCCAGGCAGTTGGCCATGGGACCGGCGCCGTGAGTCGGGTAGACGTCGCCATTGCGCTGAATCGAGTGCTGCGTCCTCCAGTTGGCTTCGCCTTTGGAGCCGGGTCCGAACTTGGCCCCGGGATTGAACTTCACCGCCCGCAGGTCGTGCTGGTAACCGCACTGGCAGTGGATGAGCTCTCCGAAGAGTCCGTCCCGGACCATCTTCAGAGCCGCCATGACGTCCCGCCGGTAGCAGACGTTCTCCAGCATCATGCAAGGCTTTTTCGTGGCTTCGGAAGTGTTGACCAGATCCCAGCACTCCTGCAAGGTCACGGCCGCCGGCACCTCCACCGCCACCGCCTTGCCTGCCCTCATGGCCGCCACGGACATGGGAGTGTGCCAGCGCCAGGGTGTCGCGACGACGACGGCGTCCAGGTCCTCCCGCGCCAGAAGTTCTTGGAAATCGTCATCTTCCCCGGCATAGACTCCCGGATCTTCGCGCCCCGACTCCCGCACCAGGGCCGCGGCCCGGTTGGCCGCCTCGGCACGGAGGTCGCAGACGGCGTTCACCTGAGTGTCTTTCCTGGCCAGAACCAGCTTCAGCAGGTGGGTGCCCCTGCCGCCCATCCCGATGAAGCCGAGACGGACCATCCGGTCGTCGCTGCCCCGCAGGACGGACGGCCATCCGCCCGACAGGGCGGCCGTGGCGGCGGCACCGCCTTGGATGAAGCTGCGCCTTGTTGAACCTGACATGGTGTCCTCCAATCCCTGATTCGAGGTCGGACCGTCCCCGGACACTATCGAAGCCGGAATTCTACCGCCATCCGGCTCCGCGTCGCAATTGACGCCTGGTTAGCGGCAGTGTTTGCTTACCGTATCGGGAAGTACGGTCATAGTCGTCTACCGCGCGGCATCCCATTCCTCTCCGACAGGAGAAGTCAGGTCCGTGCCGGGCGTAACCGTGACGGTGCCTCGGAGCGCACCGAATACAAGCGAGAAAACGAAGCTGTCGCCCGCCATGGAGCCTCCGGCGCCATTTTGAACTTGACGACCGTCACCAATCCCTGATGACGGACCATCCAACAAGAACTTTTGGAATTCGAGTTTGCGTCCCTGCATGTCGACGTTCGCCGTTTTGTAGCCGGCTTCCAACCAAGCGCTGGTGATTAACCCTCAGAGTTTCCCATGGGCGGCTCAGAGGTTTCTGCGCCAATACCCACCGGACAGAGAATAATGGAACCTCACCGAATTCGTTTTCAAGCCGAGGGTCCGCGCCAGCTTCCAAGAGCAGGCCGATAGAGGAGGGACTTTCACGACGGACTACTATAGACCAAACCGAACAAGATAACGCTTGGACTTGCCGACCGACAGGACAACCACGCCGGCCCGGGCGCGGTGCGGAAGCAGGTCCTCGTTGGCGTCAGCGATCCTGGTTCCGTTGACGGCGACCGCATTTTGCTTCACCAAACGCCTCGCGACTGCTTTGGACGGAGCCGCTCCGACCCGGACCATGGCGTCCAAGACCGGACAGGAGAGGTCGGGACTGGCGGTCAGTGTGGGCACTGATCGAGCCACCATGTCGGCGACGGCGGAGTCCATGTCGGCCGCCCTGCCGGAGAAGATGACCCGGCTGGCCCGCTCGGCGGTCTCGGTGTCCCGCGGCCCATGCACCCGGATGGTGAGCGTCTCGGCCAGAGCCTTCTGAGGCCGCCGCTGATGCGGTGGAGCCGCCGCCAGGGTTTCGATCTCATCGCTGGACAGATCGGTCAGCCAGCGAAGGAAGCGACCTACGTCGTCGTCGGCGGAGTTCAGCCAGAACTGGTAGAACTCGTAGGGACTGGTCCGGTCCGGATCGAGCCAGACCGCGCCCTTTTCCGACTTGCCGTATTTCTTCCCCTCCGAGTTGGTCAGCAGGGGGAAGGTGAGCCCATAGACCGTCGCCCCCGCGGCGCGGCGCACCAGATCGACTCCGGATACGATATTCCCCCACTGGTCCGAGGCCCCCATCTGGATCCCGCAGCCGTATTCCCGGTAAAGGTGCAGGAAATCGTAGGACTGCAGGAGCTGGTAGGAGAACTCGGTGAAGGAGATTCCCTGTTCCCGATTCTCGATCCGCGTGCGCACCGAATCCCGGGTCAGCATCTGATTGACCGAGAAATTCTTGCCCACGTCGCGCAGGAAGGCGATGACGTGCATGTCCCGGTACCAGTCGGCGTTGTTGACGAAGATGGGATCGGGACCCTCGGTTCGGGCGAAGAACTCGGAGGTTTGGCGTTTCAACCGTCCGATGCGCCGATCGATCACTTCGCGGGTCTCCAGCGTGCGCTCGCGGTCCTTGCCCGAAGGGTCGCCGATGAGGCCCGTCGCCCCACCCAGCAACACGATGATCTGACCCCCTCGACGCTTGTAGCGGTCCATCCCCAGAAGCGGGATCAGGCTGCCCGCGTGCAGGCTGCCGGCGCTGGGGTCATAGCCGACGTACAGGGGCGGCAACGACTTGGAGAGCACCTGATCGGTCAGCTCGACCGTCTTCTGTGAGACGAGGCCGCGCGACTCGAGATCGGTGAGAAAGGGCGGCAGGTCGGATCGGGTTTGGAGGTAAGAGGTCATGGTCTGGACCGGAATTCGATATTGGGTCGCTCCGGCGGAAGATTGACCCAGGGCCCGATTCAAGTCAAGAGTGGACTGGGTACGAGGAAAGAGGACAGACGGATGAGATAAGAGTGGTCGCGCAGAACAAGGGTTCCGGCGGTTGAAACGTTCTCTCACTGCGCGTTATCCTGACCGGGCCTCCCGGGTGGGTTCCCGCCGGCGTGGAGGTTCCGACTGCCGGGCAGAAGGTGAATGTCGTCCGGCCGCGCACGAATTCCAAGGAGCATTCAATGACAGCTGAACAACGACTTGAAGAATTGAACATCCAGCTTCCGGACGCGCCCCAGCCGGTGGCCATCTATCGGCCGGCCGTCCAGGTCGGCAACCTGTTGTTCGTCTCCGGTCACGGTCCCAACCGGGCGGACGGAACCCAGATCACCGGAAAGGTGGGTGTCGAACTGACCGCCGAGGAAGCCAAAGAGGCGGCGCGGGTCACCGGACTGTGCATCCTCAGCACGGTACGGAGTTCGTTGGGATCCCTGGACCGCGTGGTCCGGGTGGTGAAGGTACTGGGGATGGTCAACGCCACACCCGATTTCGGGGAGCAGCCACAGGTCATCAACGGGTTCAGCGAGCTCATGATGGAGGTCTTCGGCGACCCGGGAAAAGGCGCGCGCAGCGCCGTGGGAATGGGGTCCCTCCCCGGCAACATCCCGGTCGAGGTGGAAGCCATTTTCGAGGTCGAGTGATCAGGGGTCGGCGACGACCTGTCCGTAGTTGATGGTCGTGTCGATGATCCCGATTTCGACCCGCCGGTTCTTCGCCCGGACCCTGGGCGTGGTCCCCGGCGCCAACGGGCTGGTCTTTCCGTGGCCTTTGGTGCTCACGATGCCGGGATCGATTCCGGAATCCACCAGGTAGTCACGAACTGCCTTGGCCCGCCGCTCCGAGAGCCTCTGGTTGTATTCGTTGCTGCCGATGTCGTCGGTGTGCCCGTGGATCTGGACCCGGTAACCCTTGGAGGTGAGGAGAACGCCGGCGATCCGGCTCAGCAGCTCCCGGTTCTCGGGGCGTAGAGTCGACTTGTCGAAATCGAACTCGACGGCGTCGCTGCCCAGGTTCATCACCATGCCGAGAGCAGTCCGGCGGGTTTCGACGATCCCGCTCAAGACCTCGTGGAGGCGATTCAGCTCCTCTTCACGTTCCCGGCGGATCCGCTCCGATTCCTCCCGGGCGGCTTTCGCCTCTTCTTGGGCAAGATCGGCTTCTATCCGGGCAACTTCCGCCTGTCGGCGAGCCTCAGTCCGGTCCCGCTCCGCCTGGCGCCGGGCCGAATCCGCCGCGTCCTTGCCCCGGGCTGCCTCCAGGGCGCTGAGTTCCGCCTCTTGGGCTCGATCCAGAGCTTGGCCAGTCTTTTCCTCCACCTGCTCCAAGCGTTGGAGAACCTTCGCCAACGTCTGGGTCACCTGGGCGTTTTGACGCTCCAGGGCGTCCAACTGCTTCCACCACTGATAGCCAAAGAAGCCGGCCATGAGAGCCAATATGAGGACGGCGCCAATGGCCATCTGCGCGGGCGACGCTCCTCCAGTTGTTCTTCCGGTGGAAACTTCAAGATTGGGTTTTCGGCGAGCCATGGGGATTCCAGTTTAGCAAACCCTCTCCGACTGCCGACTTTCGCGGCGTTGTTGCACTGGAGACCGGCGACAGGAATGTCGCCGTTCCCATTCGGCGGCAAGAAAGCCGCCGCTCCTCGTCTTGCCCTTGAATCCCTGGATTAGTAGGCTTCACTCCGCACATGGATTCCGCCGGCATCAGTTCCACACCCGAAGAACGTTACGACCCGGTATTTCTCCACTCCCGGCGGGAGGCCATCCTCATCGTCAGCGCGTGGGCGGCGGGCCTGGTGTGGGCCGTCCCTTACTGCTACCTCAACGGCTACGGCCTTCCGCCGGGAGAGGTCAGCACCACTTTTGGCGTTCCGACCTGGCTTTTCTGGGGCATCCTGATTCCCTGGATCGCCGCGGACCTGTTCACGGCCTGGTTTTGCTTCTTCTATTTTGTCGAAGACGATCTGGAGGAAGATCGGGCCGGAGTTGAGGCCGCAACCGCGGGAATCCGGAGCGAGGCGGCGTCTTGACCGATTTGGCGCCTTCCCCCTCCTACGGCTCGAATGCGGCCCTGTTCACGTTCCTGATCTACACCTTGGTCGTCCTGTTCCTGGCCTGGATGTCCAACCGCCTACGCCGGACCAAGAGCTTTCTCTCCGAATACTTCCTGGGGAGCCGGAGTCTCGGAGTCTGGGCCTTCGCTCTCACCTTCGCCGCCACCAGCGCCTCCGGAGGGAGCTTCACCGGCTTCCCCTCCAAGATCTACACCCATGGTTGGATCCTGGGGCTCTGGATCGGCAGCTACATCGTGGTGCCCATTTGCGGGATGGGCCTGCTGGGAAAACGGATCAATCAGCTGGCCCGGAGGACGGGGGCCATCACCATCCCCGACGTCCTGCGGGACCGGTTTGAAAGCGCCGGGTTCGGCCTGCTTTGCACCGGTATGATCATCTTTTTCATGTCGGTGAACCTGGTGGCCCAGTTCAAGTCGGGGAGCCTGATCCTCAAGACCTTGCTGCTGGACGTCCCCTTTTTCCGCAGCAGTGTCCTGTGGGTCTCGGACGCGACCCAGGATCTGAGCTTCACCCAGGGAGTCGATCCGGGCTACCTGCTCTGCCTTCTGACTTTCGCCGTGGCCGTGATCCTCTACACCACCTACGGAGGTTTCCACGCCGTGGTCTGGACCGACGTGATGCAGGGCGTAGTCATGGTGGCGGGAGTGGTCGTCATGCTCCCGTTGGCGCTCGTTGCCGTCGGCGGCCTCGAATCGGCAACCCAGCGTATCGGCCGCATGGTCCCGCCCCGCCTGGGCGTCGCCGACCTGGAACTGGCCGCGCCCGCCTCCCGGGACACCGTCATCCGCTCGGGAGTCTGGTTGAACGCGTCTGGCGATGGAGGGGAACCGCGCCTTCTGCGAACCAGCCAGGAAACGGTGATCTCCCGAGGCTCGACCGGGGCCGCGGAGATTCAGGTGGTGGAAATCGTTTCGGAGGAAGAAGCGGAGAGTATCCGGAAACGGCTGGCGGAAGGAACGCTTCCGGCGGCCCCACCCTCCGTCAGCGCCAAGCGAATCGCGACCGAGCCCTATCGTTACGGCGCCGATAGTCCGGGAGTGTACGTCAGCGGACCCGGTCCGGACCGCTACAGCGACCTGGGATTCCTTCCCTTGAGCCTGGCCTTCTCATTCTTCTTCATGTGGGCCATCTCCGGAACCGGCCAACCCAGCACCATGGTTCGCCTGATGGCGTTCAAGGGCTCCGGCACCCTGAAGCGCTCCATCTTCACCGTCGCCATCTACTACTCCCTGATCTATTTCCCGCTAGTGATCATCTTCTGTTGCGCCCGCATCTTCCTGCCCGGCATGGAGTTGGAGTCCGACCGGATCATGCCGGCCGTCGCCGTCTTTCTCAGCGCCTTCGCCGGCGCGCCGTGGATGGCCGGAATCCTGGTGGCGGCCCCGTTCGCCGCCGTCATGTCCACGGTAGACAGTTTTTTGCTGGTGATCTCCTCCGCCCTGGTTCGGGACGTCTACCAACGCAACATCAATCCGCAGGCGCCGGAGCGGACCATCAAGAGGATGAGCTACGTCTTCACCTTCGTGGTCGGCTTCGCCGCGGTGCTGGGAGCGGTGAACCCGCCTCTGTTCCTGCAGGACATCATCGTCTACACGGGCAGCGGACTCGCTTCGTGCTTTCTGGCCCCCGTCGCACTGGGGCTCTACTGGCCCCGAGTCAACACCTGGGGAGCCACGGCGGGCATGTTGGGAGGGTTTCTGTTCCACCTCTCCCTCTATGGGGCCGGCTATCTCGCCTACGGCCGATTCTCCTCCTACCGGCTCCTGGGGCTCGATCCCATCATCTGGGGTTTGGCCGTCTCCTTCTTTCTGGTCATCGCCGTCAGCAAGGCGACGCCACCGCCGCCCCGCCATATCGTCCGGAAGTACTTCTACAAGCAACAGCCAGGGAGTTGAACCCGGTTCCGCGCCAGCCAACAAACAGAACATGTGGAAATACCGCCGATACCTTCCGGTCCGCGATACCCGGCACATCCTCACCCTGGGTGAAGGCTCCACGCCCCTGGTCAAGCTGAACGGCGGACCCTTCCTGAAGATGGAGCAGCTCAACCCCTCCGGCTCCTACAAGGACCGGTTCGCCAGTTCTGCCGTCTCCTGGATGAGACAGCAGGGGCTGAGGTCCTGTCTGGCCACCTCCTCGGGCAACACCGGTTCCGCCCTGGCGGCCTACTGCGCCCGAGCCGGCATCCCCTGCCACATTTTTCTGGTGGAGACCACTCCGGCCGGGAAGGCGGTTCAGATGCTGGCGTACGGGGCGGTCCTGAAGCGGGTCCGGGGTTTCGGATTGGATCCGGCGGCCAGCCGCGACGTGATGGAACGGTTGCAGCGGGAGGCGCCGGCCAGAAGCGCCGCACTCCAGATCTCCGCCTTCACCTTCAGCCCCGAGGGGATGGACGGGGTCAAGACCATCGGCTACGAGATCGCCGACGACTTGGACGAGGTTGATGACGTCTTCGTACCCATCGGGGGCGGGGGCCTGTTGACGGCCATTGCCCGAGGGTTCGACGACTATTTCCGCGACGGGCGGATCTCCCGGGCGCCCCGGATTCACGCCGTCCAGCCCCGAGGCTGCGCCACCGTCACCGGACCGCTGGACCGGGGGGAAACCCAAGCGGTGGAGGTGGAGTGCACGTCGGTCATCTCGGGTCTTCAGGTCCCCAATGTCATCGACGCTCAACTGGCCCTGGACGTCGTCCTGGAGACGGGCGGCAGCGGGCAGTCCGTGAGCGACCAGGAAGTCTTCCGCGCCCAGGAGACGCTGTTCAGCCGGGGCGTCTACTGCGAGCCTGCCGGAGCCACCGCTTACGCCGGTTATCTGAAGGCCCGTTCAGAAGGATCGGTGTCCGCTTCGAGCCGGACCGTCTGCATCGTGACGGGGCACGGTTTCAAGGACCTGGGCTCGGTGGAGCGGGCCGTCAGCTCCCGGTCCATCCCCATGGTGGAACTGGACCGGCTCCTGGATTGAGGTCCGCCCATGGCCCTGAGGATCGAACGAAACGTCACGGTCACGATGCGGGACGGTGTCCGTCTGGGAACCGACGTCTACCGCCCCGCCGATGTCCCGGGACCCCTGCCGGCCCTCCTGGAACGGACCCCCTACGGCAAGCAGGACCTGGAGCGGATGCGGCGGGCCGAGCGATACGCCGAGCATGGCTATGCCGTCGTGGTCCAGGACTGCCGGGGCTGCCATTCCTCCGAGGGAGACCTGGTCTTTCTGGTCAACGAACCTTTCGACGGCTACGACGCCGTGGAGTGGACCGCCCGTCAGGAGTGGTGCGACGGAAAAGTGGGAACGTACGGCACCTCCTACGTGGCCTGGACCCAGAGCACCCTGGCCACGCAGAACCCCCCTCATCTGGCCTGCATGATCCCCACCATGGGTGGCTGGAACGCCTACACCAGCTCGGTTCGCCAGGGCGGCGCCTACGAGCTCCGCTTTCTGGCCTGGGCCTTCTGGCACTCCGTCAATCACGGGAACGCCGCAACCAGGGCTCAACCCTGGGTGCAGGAGGGGTTGGCGTCGGGTCCCGATTTTCGGCATTGGCTCCGGCGGCTGCCGCTGCGAAGGGGACAGAGCCAGCTTGCTTTGCTCCCGGGATACGAGCGCTGGGCGCTGGAACTGGTCCGGCGCGGGGACTACGACGAGTTCTGGAAACAACCCGGATTCGCCATCGAGGAGTTTCTGGAGCAGCACTCGGACGTCCCCATCCTCCTGATCGGAGGGTGGTACGACTCCTACACCCGCGCCACGCTGGAGGCCTTCCAGACCCTGAGGCGAGCCAAGAAGGGACCGGTGAAGGTGGTCATGGGTCCCTGGGTGCACGGCACCTACACCACCGAAGAGCAGATCTCCGGTGACGTTGATCTGGGGCCCGAGGCTCCTCTGGAGAGTCTGGACCGCCTCCATCTGGACTGGTTCGACCAGTGGCTCAAGGGCCGGGAGACGGCTGCGGCCCGCATGCCGGCCGTCCGTTGGTTCCTCATGGGGGGCGGCAGCGGGCGCAGGACACGCCTGGGGAATCTGGATCACGGCGGGCACTGGCGCGAGGGAGACGGCTGGCCGCTGCCGCTGGCGGCGCCCACGCCCTACTATCTCCACCCGGACCGGACCCTGTCGCCCGAGCCTTCGGAACGGAAGGAGTCCTCCACCAGCTATTCCTACGATCCGCGGCGTCCGGTCCCCACCATTGGCGGGAATTTCTCCTCTCTGAGCTACGTCCATCCCTGGCCCGACGGGGTCCGGCCGGAATCGGTCCCCACGCCGACCATGGTGGAGACCGTGACCCCGGCCGGGGGATTCGACCAGACCGAGGGCCCGGACTTCTTCGGATGCACGCCGCCCTATCTGCCCCTGGGCTCCCGTCCCGACGTACTGGTGTTCGAGACCTCTCCGCTGGAGGAGGATCTGGAGATCGCGGGTCCAATAGAAGTCGAACTCTGGGTCTCCTCCTCCGCGCGGGACACGGACTTCACCGCCAAGCTCATCGACGTCTACCCGCCCGGCCCGGACTACCCGCTGGGCTATGCGTTGAACCTGAGTGACAGCATCGTCAGGATCCGATACCGGGAGGGCGGCGGCACGGCCCGGCACCTGGAGCCGGGAGAGGTGGCGTCCATAACAATCGTCCTCTATCCCACGGCCAACGTGTTCCGGAAGGGACACCGGATTCGCCTGGACGTCTCTTCCAGCAACTTCCCACGGTTCGACGTCAATCCCAACACGGGGGAGCCGCTGGGCCGGGAACGGAGTTGGACCATCGCCCGCAACACGGTATTCCATGACCGGAGCCGGCCGTCACACGTCACGCTTCCCCTCCTCGTCCGGTGACGGCGTCCCGGCTAACCGCATAAATGGGTTTTGAAGACATCTCCCTTTCCGTTGATAATGAGCGTCAAATGAACCGTTTCATCTGAGGAGGTCGGGTTTGAGAATTCTTGGAGTCGTTTCCCTGGCTTGGATCACCATCCACCCGGCCGTCGCCGCAGACTGGCCCTATTGGCGCGGGCCGAACCAGAATGGTGCGGCCCCGGAGACGGCCGCCGTCACCTCCTGGGATCAGGGTGGAGAGGGTCTTCTCTGGAAGTTCGACGAAGGCGGCCGGACCACGCCCATCATATTGGGGGACCGGCTCTTCGCCATCCTGCCGGTGGGAGAAGGACCTGAGCGGGCGGAGCGGATCGTGGCGCTCGACGCCCTTACCGGCCGCAAACTCTGGGAGAAACGGTTCAACGTCTTCCATACCGACATCGTGGAGAACCGGGTGGGGTGGACCGCCCTGGTGGGTGACCCCGAATCGGGCCGGATCTATGCGCACGCCACCGGGGGAGAGTTCTTCTGCCTCACCCGCGACGGCCATGAGGTCTGGAAGGTCTCCATGACGGAGGAGCTGGGCCGGATCAGCGGTTACGGGGGGCGCCTGCACACTCCGATCCTGGACGAAGACCGGGTCGTGGTGAGCTACCTCAACTCGAGTTGGGGAAATTTGGCTCGGCCGCTCCATCGATATGTGGCCTTCCACAGAAAAAGCGGGGACATCCAGTGGTGGGCGGCGCCGGGGGGACAGCCGTTGGACACCACCTACTCCACCCCGGTGACGGCCGTGATGGGAGGCCGGCGGATGCTGGTGGCGGCGACGGCCGACGGAAACGCCTATGGCATGCTGGCCCGCAACGGAGAAAAGCGGTGGACGTTCCGTCTCAGCAAACGGGGCCTCAACGCATCCGTCGTGGTGGACGGAGACCGGGCCTACCTGTCTCACAGCGAAGAGAACCTGCACACCTCCAGGATGGGGAGCATCGTCTGTATCGATGGAACCGGGACGGGGGACATCACCGATAGCGGCGTCGTCTGGCGGCATGACGGTCACACCTTCGGGTATGCCTCGCCTGCCATCGCCAACGGCCGGCTCTACGCCGTGGACAACAGCGCGAACCTCTTCTGCATGGACGCCGCCAGCGGCGAGATCCATTGGGAATACAACATGGGCCGGGTCGGCAAGGGTTCACCGGTGGTGACCAGCGACGGCGTGATCTACGTGGGAGAACAGAACGGCATCTTCCACATCCTCCGCGACGAGGGGAACCGATGCGTCTCCCTGGACAAGGAGGTATTCGAGAGGCCCGACGGCACCGTGGACGAGATCTTCGGCTCTCCGGCCGTGGTCGGCGGACGCGTCTACTTCATGACCCGATACGGCATCTACTGTCTGGGGACATCGGGCCGGCAAGTAGCAACTCTGGAGACGCCTCCGGCTCCGCCCGAGACGGCGCGCCCCGAACCGGGATCCAAGAACAGTCTTCGGGTCGTGCCGGCGGAAGCGACTCTGAGGCCCGGCGAGCAGATCCGCCTGAACGCACTCCAATTCGACTCGGTCGGCTCGGCTCCGTCGCCGGCCAGCGTCAAGTGGTCGGTGAAGGGCGTGTCCGGAGCCATCGTGCCGGACGGAACATTCACTGCCTCGAACCGGCAGGCATTCTCAGGGGGGCTGGTGACCGCCACGGGTTCGAGTGGACTGAGCGCCGCCGCACGGATCCGGATCGCGCCCGACCTGCCGATCAACGAGGACTTCGAGTCGCTGGCGGCCGGCTCCGTGCCGCCCGGCTGGGTGGGCGTGGCCTCCAAGACTCAAGTGGTCGAGGCGGAAGGCAAGGCGCTCAAGAAGCTGGCCTCCAAGGCCCGGCCTTCCCCGCCCTTCATGAGGCTTCGAGCCTATGCCACTCCCCCCATCCCGGGAGGATATACGGTGGAGGCGGACCTCCTCGGCAAGTTGGCCCGCAAGCGTTTCAAGCCGGACATGGGCCTCATCAACAGCCGCTACCGCTTCATCATGATGGGAATGAGGAAGAGGCTTCGGATCGAGACCTGGTCGCCGCTGCCTCGCCTGAGGCACGACGTGGCCTTCCCCTGGGATCCGGACGTCTGGTATCGAGCCAAGTTCTCGGTGTTGCTGGAGGATGGACAGGCCCAGGTGCGAGCCAAGGTCTGGCCCCGGCAAGAACCGGAGCCCGAGGCGTGGAGCATCGAGGTTCTGGACCCGCATCCGAATCGGGAGGGGAGCGCCGGGCTTTACGGCTACTCCGTCGGCACCACATCCAAGAGTGACGGTCCCGAGATTCTCTTCGATAACTTCAAGGTGGTGAAGAATGATGACTAGGAATCGAGCCGGGATTGTGCGTGTTTCGTTCATTCTGTTGGGAGCAACACTGCTTGCCGCAACGGGTCTTCATCCGGTCTCCGCGGGGGACTGGAAAATGTGGGGCGGGACTCCTGACCGGAACATGGTCTCGGATGAGAAGGGGATGCCTCACGAGTGGGACGTCTCCAGCGGCAAGAACATCCGGTGGAAAACGCCGCTGGGGTCCCAGACCTACGGCAATCCCGTGATCTCCGACGGACGGATCTTCATCGGCACCAACAACGAGGCGCATCACCGGCCCGCAATCACGGGCGACAAGGGAGTGATCGTCTGTATGGAGGAAGCCACCGGGAAGATCATGTGGCAGGCCACCCACGACAAGCTCCCCACGGGCCGGGTCAACGACTGGCCGGAACAGGGGATCTGTTCTTCTCCGTTCGTGGACGGGGACCGGATCTACTACGTCAGCAACCGGGCCGAATTGGTCTGCGCCGACGTGGAAGGGTTCCTGGACGGGGAGAACGACGGTCCGTTCCAGGACGAGAAGTACCGGGAGAAGGAAGACGCGGACATCGTCTGGGTCTACGACATGATCGAGGAACTGGGTGTGTTCCCGCACAACCTGGCCACCTCCTCCCCGGTGGGAGCCGGCGACCTGATTTTCCTGCTCACCTCCAATGGCGTGGACGAGGGACACCTGGACCTCCCCATGCCCGACGCGCCCGCGTTCATCGCCGTGCACAAGAAGACCGGCGAATTGGTCTGGGAGCGGAGCGACCCGGGTGAAAACACCCTGCACGGACAATGGTCGTCACCCACGTACGGGATGGTCAAGGGCAAGCCCCAAGCCATTTTTGCCGGGGGCGACGGCTGGTGCTACGCCTATGAGCCGCAGAGCGGAGAACTGATCTGGAAGTTTGATCTCAATCCCAAGGCCTCCGAGTGGAAACTGGGAGGGCGCGGCACTCGCAACAACATCATCTCCACGCCGGTCCTCTACGAGGACAAGGTCCTGCTCAGCGTGGGGCAGGACCCCGAGCACGGCGAGGGTCCCGGTCACCTCTTTTCCATCGACGCGACACAGACCGGCGACATCACTGAGAAGGGGCGGATCTGGCACGTGGGCGGGGAAGACTTTCGCCGCAGCATGTCCACTGTCGCCATTGGGGACGGCCTTCTCTATGCGGCCGATCTGACCGGATTCCTCTACTGCCTGGATCTCGCCACCGGAAAACGGCACTGGCGCTACGACATGCTGGCTGCGGTCTGGGGGTCGCCCTATCTGGTGGACGGCAAGGTCTACCTGGGAGATGAAGACGGCGACGTGGTGGTGCTGGAGCACGGCACGACGATGAAGGAGCTGGCCGTCAACGAGATGGGAGATTCGGTCTACACGACGGCGGTCGCCGCCAACGGGGTGCTCTACATCACGAATCGGAACACCCTGTTCGCGGTCGCCGAAACGGCGAAATGATTCCAAGTCCGAGATTCTGGACTTGGTGCTCCCGGCGAAATCTTTGTTACGGGAACTATGTCCCTGATCACTTTGCCTGTCCTTGCCAGCCCACTCGTCGCTCCGCGTCAACGGTTTCCGCTCACTACTATGTTCTCATCCGTGCCTCTTTTGGTATTTTCGGAAGGTAGGAGAGATAAAGTGAGGACGTGAAAATGGAGATTTCTCATTGGATTCTCCTTGGTCTGATTCTCGTCGGAAACGCTGTCTGGACGGTTGTCCTCAGAACCTTTCCGTCCTTGCTTGGGCAGGGAATACTGAAAAATCTCCAACACACCTACGATAGGAAGCTCGAAATTTTTAGAGGAAAAATCAGTTTAGAGAATGATCAGCAATTGACACTCATGAAAGACCATTTGGAGACAGTGAACTCCGACATTAAATCGTCCATTGAATTACTTTCAACAACTCATGCCGAATGGAAGAAGAGGAAAATCGAGTCAATTGAGTCGATGTGGACGTCTATGCTGGATGTCGAGAGTGAGTTTGCAGACCTAATGTTCTGCGAATGGTGCATCCTGCCGCAGGAACTTGATGAAATTGTCAAGCAACGTAACAGTGATGACAAGACATTTAATAAGCTAATACGGTACGGGACTGATTACGATGCTGAAAGTATGCACCGCAGAGCCAAAGAAAGTGGGAAGGAAATACTCTTTGTCAGCGTAAAACTATGGAACTATTATAACACATTTCGACGGGTACATTTTAGGTTTGGCTATTTAATCCATAGATCCCTGAACGAGAAAATGTATCACGACTGGGAAAATGACACGTTCATGTTTGCGAACATCCTCAATGACGTAGTTGACGTAGATACAATAAAAGACGCAAAGGCACAGAGATTCGGAGGCTTGACGTCAATTGCGAACCACCTAAAGGCCGAGTTCATTCTCGAAGCAAAGAGAGCTGTGCTTGGCTCAGATGAAATCGTGCAGTCAGTTGCCGAAGTTGCCTCAAGCCTACAGTATGATGTCAGGAGCCGTTCGATTGGTATGTGACCGCGTCAGAGGAGGGATGTAGAAGAAACCGTCAGTAGCTATAGTGGCGAACTGATTTGGAAGTTCGATCTCAATCCCAAGGCCTCCGAGTGGAAACTGGGAGGGCGCGGCACTCGCAACAACATCATCTCCACGCCGGTCCTCTACGAGGACAAGGTCCTGCTCAGCGTGGGGCAGGACCCCGAGCACGGCGAGGGTCCCGGTCACCTCTTTTCCATCGACGCGACACAGACCGGCGACATCACTGAGAAGGGGCGGATCTGGCACGTGGGTGGGGAGGACTTTCGCCGCAGCATGTCCACGGTCGCCATCGGAGACGGCCTCCTCTATGCGGCTGATCTGACGGGGTTTCTCTACTGCCTGGATCTAGCCACCGGAAAACGGCACTGGCGCTACGACATGCTGGCCGCAGTCTGGGGGTCTCCCTACCTGGTGGACGGCAAGGTCTACCTGGGAGACGAGGACGGCGACGTGGTGGTGCTGGAGCACGGCACCACGATGAAGGAGCTGGCCGTCAACGAGATGGGAGATTCGGTCTACACGACGGCGGTCGCCGCCAACGGAGTACTCTACATCACCAACCGGAATACCTTGTTTGCAATTCAAGAATAAAGGAGTGGGGAAAAAGTAAAAAAAGAGCAAGCGGACAAGACGGCTACCGGGAAGATCATTTGTGGTCGACCATCAGGATCGCATTTCGTGTCGCCGGAGCGTTCAGGAGTATACGAGCAGGTGAAACCGTGGGAACGGAAGTGGCATCATGATCACAGAGGGTGACTGGGAAAAGGTGCGTTCCGCGCTCTTGAACCCGACGTGGGACTTCAGGACAGTCGACGGCATTGCCAAGGAAGCTGGACTGGATCGAAGGCGCGTGACACGCCTGATTGACCAACATCGAGCCGAAGTACGCCAAGCCATTTCCAAGGACGGGAAAATCGTATACACACACGGGTCCCGGCCAGTTCGACTGCGGGAGTTCCTCTCCAAATTGCAGAGGATCGTCGCGAAATCATTCTAGCCGCTGCCATGGACGCCTCCTGCCCAATGATCGTGTGGGGCTTTTTGGGCGGCTGTATGTAAGAGCTGCTCCAATGGTTCCGCATCCGCAGGGAACTCCACAGGGGTGTCCCTGCCTGGTCGAAGAGTTGGCTCTATTGGATCGTCACCATCATTATGGCCGCAGCCGGCGGGCTCTTGGTTTTGCTGTACGGAATTGAATCCAATCCGATCCTGGCATTCAACATCGGTGCTTCCGCGCCGTTCATACTGACCTCGCTGACAGATCAGGCTCCCAAGGTCGAACCGGGAAGATCGGAGTCTGACTGAAGCCCGCTGATCTCCGGGTATAACGGGAAATCGGAGTTCGGGGATGGAAATCTCCCCTCTCCGGAAGAGAAGAGGGAGGACAGGAATGTCCTCCCTGCCAATGGGCGACAGGAAAGTCGCCCCTCCACACGAAAAAGGGCCGGCACTGGGTGCCGGCCCTTTTGTTATCCACCTTTGGTGTTGTGAATCAGAAGTGGACCGAGAGATGCAGCTGGATGAACCGGGGACGTGACGTGGAGCCGAACCGGCCGAATCCCGCCGCGTTTCCGGTGTCGGTGTTCAGGCCGCCCCAGATGTGGCGGTTGAACACGTTGAAGAAATCAACCCCCAGGCGAACCCTCACGTCCTCATTGACGTGAGTGTCCTTCTGGAGAGTCGCGTTCTCATTGAAATAACTGCACTGCCGATCCCTGGGCAACGATCGGACGTTCCCCAAAGTCCAAGGAGCAGCATTCATGAACGCGTTGACGTTCAGGAATTTCCCGCCAGGACTGTATTCCCCGCAGATGGTGTTGGTCTTGACCTGCGCATTCAGAACCAGAACCGGCCAGATGGCTCCGAAGCCTCCCGGATACCTGACCCGGCTTCTGACATTGATCGGGGTCCCGGAAAAGTAGTTGTGCTGAAAGCCGAGGGTCCAACCGCTGAGAAAATATCTGGTGAAAAGATTCCCTCCATTGAAAAAGGCCTTTCCCGGCCCGAACGGCAGTTCATACAGCCAACTCAGAGAGAGGTTCTGGGGCCGATCTTCCTCGTACACAAATCGGAAACCCCGCTGCGAGGTGTGCTGGGCCCTTGTGAACCCATGCCCCTGCTGGGAGAAGTTGACATCTCCGATGGCCTTGGAAATCGTATGGTTGAGCATGAAGCTCAGCCCGTGTCCATACCGCTTTTGCACCGACAGGACCAAGGCATGGTAGGTCAGATTGTTCACAGGCGCGGCCCGCTGCTGGATGTCCAGCATGTGCGGGAATGGCCTGAGCGCCTGGGCGACCGGTCCCGAGAATCCTGGATAAGGAGCGCTGATCCCGGCGGCCTCCGCCTGCGGTGAACCGATCTGGGCCTGCAGAAGGCTCCCCAAACTCAAGTTTCCGACACTGAGCTGGTTTAGCCGCACCGAGTCGTTGCTGGGCAGATTGCGGTTGAACTTGCCGTGGTAGTTGGCCCGAATGGCCAGTCCCCCGCCCAGATCCCGCTCCAACCCGGCATTGAGGGTCAAAGTGCGCCCCGCCTTGATGTCGTCCCGGTTGAGAGCCTGTGCCGCTTGGCCGTTGGCGAAATCCGGTTCCAGGACGGGCAGGGCCGGGATGGGATCCGGGTATCCGCCGTCCCAGTTGAACGCCGGGGTAAGACCGCCGTCGAGGCTCCTGACCGACGGATCCAAAGCCCAACCCATGAAAGGCGTGTTGAACCCGCTTGTCATGGCGCCGAAGAGTGGAAAGTACATGTAGGCGGCGCTGGCCCGGACGACCGTGTTGTCATCCGGAGAATAGGCGAATCCCAAACGGGGTCCCCATTGGCTCCAGAGCGTGTCCGCAATCCGCTTGTACCCGTTTCTTCCCGGGCCGTCTCCCCAGAACGAGAGGGCTCCGGGAAGTCCCCCCGCTCCCGGGTTGGGAATGGTGGGATCGAAGGCTCCGATGCGGTCGTAGGTCTCGCCCAAAGGAACGAAAACATCGTTCCGGAGACCGTAGTTGACGGTCAACTTGGGGGTGGCGCGCCACGAGTCCTGAAAGTAGATGCCCCAGGCCCCCCCATTGTGACGAAAGTCGCGTTGACTCCATACGAATGCCGAGTCCACTTCGCCCAGCAACTTGCTGGCGAAACCGAACCCGGTGTTGGCGTTGCCTGGCAATCCTGTCTCCAGGGCGGAGAAACTGAACGACCCCTGATCGAAGAGGGCCAGGTTCTGCTTGGAGACGGAAAGAAGATAGGCGGCGCCGACTTTGAAGTTGTGGGAACCCTTGACCCAGGTCACGTCCATGTTGGCCGGGACGGTCTGGCTGGGGTCGATGAGTTTCTGGAAGATGGGCCCGTAGGCACTCTGGCCCTGAACGCCGACTTGCGGCGCAATGGGTCCCGGCACTCCCTTGATGCCAACTTCCGCCCCCGTATTGTCGTTGGCCAGACCCTGGGTACCGATGACCCGCGGCGTCCGGGTGACGCCGGTGCGAAGGTTGAACAGGACGTTGGGCCGGATCGTGTAGTGGTAATTGAAGCGATAGCGGTACTGGACCTCGTCGTTTTTGTGAAGACTGGAGATGGATTCGTCGAAGACTGGGGCGTAATTTGACCGGGATTCCCTCCAGGACTGCTCCCATCCGACCGTGAGCCGGTGGTCGCCCGCCTCGTCAAGCTGATGATCGACCTTCAGGTAGTAGGAGGTCTTGTTGACCGGGGTGGAGGTCAGGCCGCCGATCCAGTTGTTGGTCACACCCGGCCGATTGGGCAGTCCGATCCGTGATATCAGGTTCTTGGTGACCGTGCTGAAACGATCCGCAGGAATCATGTTGTTGGGGAACGGGTCTCGAATGAACCCGCCCTGACCGTCCGAGCGAGTGGTCATGGGGTCGTAGATGGCGCCCCGGTGGATCGGCCGGCCCAGAGCGTCGGTCCCGATCTCGGGACCCAGGATCTCGCTGAAGTCGCCACTGCGCATGGCCGCAGTGGGAACGGTCCGCACCCCGTCCCCCGGAGCGGTCCGCAGCTTGTAGCCGTCAAACCCGCCGAAGAAGAACATGCGGTTCTTCCAGATAGGGCCACCCAGGACGAAACCATAGTCATTTTGACGCGTGACGCTCTTGCGCGGGGCCAGCCACGGACGGGCGTCGAGGATGTCGTTTCGGAAATACCAGAAAAGGTCGCCGTGCAAGTCGTTGGTGCCCGACTTGAAGATCAGGGTGATCGCCACGCCGCTGTCCCAGCCATGCTCCGCATTCGTGTTGGTGTCGAGCCGGAACTCCTGGACCATTTCGGGAATCGGCGCCGTGTCGTCCCGGGCATTCTGGTGCGTGGAGCTGCCCGCCCGGACACCATCAATGGTGTAGCTGGGGGAAGCATTGGGCGTGCCATGAATGAAGGCCCTGCTCATGGCGTCGTTTTCATTGGTGTTATTGGGGTTGTAGGATACGCCCGGCATGGTGCGCAGGAACGAGAGCGCCTGGCGGTTGTTGTTGGAGATCGCTATGGGAAGACGGGCGATCTCCTCGTTCACCCGGGCGTATCCGGCCTTGTTCGACTGCTTCTCGATGGTGGGAAGCGTCGCCATTACTTCCACGGTCTCGGCCACGTCGCCCACCGACAACGTCACGTCGGCGGTCAAGACCTCTCCCGAGACCACGCGGATCCCGCTCTGCTCCAGAGTTCTGAAGCCGGGCATGGTGGTGGTGAGCCGGTACTCTCCGATCGCCACCGAATTGAAGGCGTAGATCCCGGCGTCGCTGGTGATGGTGTCGGTCACGATGCCGGTGGCGACGTTGGTGATGGAGACTTCCGCTCCCGGCACCACGCCGCCGCTCTCATCGCGAACCGCCCCGGTCACGGTTCCCACGTTCTCCTGCGCCAGCAGGGGAATGCAGGTGAGCGCCAGAACCAAGCTTAGACTCAATACTCTACTCATTGCTGCTCCTCAGACGTTGAAGTGAATTGACTGGTGGGATGACGCGGTAGACACAAAAAAACCTTGCGAATTTCTGAAAACATACCGCGCAGCCAAAACAACCCGAGACTTATAACTCATCCCTCAAACTAGTGCAAGAGTTTATCGAAGGAGGATGACAGCTCAGATCTGGGGTGACCGTTTGCGCGTTGACTGGGGAAGCTGAAGGTCAAGCAAGTTCACAGTGGCGCAAAAGAAAGAGGGGACCGGCATTTGCCGGTCCCCTGCGGCGGAGGGGGGCGGCGGTTTCCTAACCGCCGATTCTTGAAACATCGGGGAATGCGGCGCCCGGGCGATTGGAAATCGCCCCTCCTTTTCTTAGAAGTGAACAGAGAGGTTCAACTGGATGATCCTTGGAGGAAAGGAGACCGTACGGATGGTGCCGAAGGCCGCCTCGTTGCCGATGTCGGTATTCGGGTTACCCCAGATATGCCGGTTGAACAGATTGAAGAAATCGGCCCCCAAGCGCACGTAGATGCCCTCGGTGACGTAAGTATCTTTCTGAATGGCGGCGTTCTCGTTGAAATAACTGCAGGCTCGTGTCGACGGCAACGTCCTGGTATTCCCCAAGGTAAAGGGCGCGGGATTGGCAAAGGCGTTGATGTTGATGTACCGGTTCCGGGATGGGTCGTTGGGGTCGTAATCACCACAGTCGACACCGGTCCGAACCGAGACCCCATCGATCCGGTCGGGCCAGATGGCGTTAAAGCCGCCCGGGTAGCGGACTCGGCTGCTCACATGGAGGGGCTGTGCGGAGAAATAGGCCTGCTGCATCCCGATGTTCCAGCCCCCGATCAGCTTCTGCACGACCGGACTCGCGCCTCCGCCCCAGCGCTTTCCCGGTCCGAAAGGCAATTCCCACATCCAGCTCACGGCAACGTTCTGGGGCCGGTCCTGGTCGTACAAATAACGAAGGTGCCGTTGCGAAGTATGTTGGATGTGGCTGGCGAGCGAATGCCCCTGGTTGGCCCACCTGGCGTTGCCCAGCGCTTTGGAGATGGTGTAGTTGAACATGAAGCTCAACCCTTGCCCGTAGCGCTTCTGCAAGGAAAACACCGCGCCATGGTAGGTCAGGTCGGTCACGGGGGCAGCGCGTTCGTTGATGTTCAGCATGTGAGGAAACGGTCTGAGGGCCTGGTTCACAGGTCCCTTGAATCCCTCATAGGGAGCAGTGATCCCTGCCGCCGCGGCTGCCGGGGAATTGATGTCGGCAAAGAGCAGGTTGCCCAGCGCCAGATGCCTGGGGTCGAGCTGGTTCAATCGAACGGCATCGTTGCTGGGGAGACTGTGGCTGAACTTGCCGTGGTAGTTGGCTCGAAAAGCAGTACCCCAGCCCAGGTCTCTTTCCACGCCGAAGTTGACGGTCATCGTCCTGCCCGCCTTCATGTTGTCCCGGTTCAGGGCGACCACCGACTGCCCGTTGGCAAAGGAAGGGTCGATGTCGGGCAGGTTGGGAAGGATGTCCGGAAATCCGTTATCCCAGTTGAAGGCGGGGGTCACACCGGCGTCCAGGCTCGCAGCGGTCACATTGAGAATCCAGCCGATCGCGGGAGTATTGAATCCGCTGGTCATGGCGCCGAAGTGTGGAAAGTACATGTAGGCAGCACTGGCCTTCAGGACGGTCTTGTCGTCAGGCGAGTAAGCGAACCCCAAACGAGGTCCCCAGTTGCTCCAGAGGGTCGGCGCCACTCGTTTGAACCCGTTTCGGCCGGGGCCCTCACCCCAAAACCACAGGGCCCCCGGAAGACCGCCGGCCCCGGGGTTGGGGATGGTTGGGTTGAAGGCCCCGATGCGGTCGTAGCTCTCTCCCGCGGTGATGAAGACATCGTTGCGGAGGCCGTAATTCACCGTCAATTTGGGGGTGGCGCGCCAGGAGTCCTGAAAGTAGACACCCCAGGCTCCGCCATCGCGTTTGAAGGCGGTCGGGCTATTGACAGTGGCACTGTCCACCTCGCCCAGGAACTGGCTGGCAAAGCCCCATCCGGTTCCGGGGAAGCCGGGCAGACCGGTCGTGCGATCCACAAAGTTGAAATTTCCCTGACCGAAAATCGACGAATCCCCTTTGGAGACCGACAGCAGATAGGAGGCGCCAAATTTGAAATTGTGCGAGCCCCTGACCCAGGTCATGTCGGCGTGGGCGGGAACGGTCTGGCTGGGGTCATTGAGTTTCCGGAAAATCGGGCCATATCCGGTCGTTCCCTGCGTGTTCACCCTGGGGGCATTGGGGTTGCTGACCCCGGTAATTCCGATCTCTTCGCCAAAACGGTCGTTGTCCAGACCCTGAGTCCCGATAATTCGCGGTGTCCGGGTCACACCGGTGCGAAGGTTGAAGATCACGTTGGGCCGGATGGTCCAGTAATAGTTGAAGCGATAGCGGTATTGAGCCGACTCGTTGATGTGAAGGCTGGAGACCGCCTCGTCAAAGACCTGCGGATAAGTGGACCGGTTCAGCCTGACATTCTGCTCCGTGCCAAACGTAAACTTGTGGGATCCCGCTTCATCGATCTGATGATCGATCTTGAGGTAATAGGACTCCTTGTCGTCCGGGCGCAGAGTCTGGGTTCCGACCCAGTTGTTGCTGACGCCCGCGCGGTTGGGCGCACCAATGTGCGAAACCAGAGTCTGCGTGATGGGGCTTGAGCGGCCGGAAGGAATCATGTTTCCCGGAAAGGGATCGCGGATGAACCCGCCTTGCCCATCCGGCCGAGTGGTGGCCGGATCGAAAATCTGGCCCCGAAAAACCGGCCGGCCCAGGGCATCGGTCCCGATTTGATCGCCCAATATCTCACTGAAGTCGCCGTTGCGCATGGCCGTGGTGGGGACGGTGGCAGTCGTCCCGGAGGGGGCTGTCCGCAATTTGTAGATATCGATCCCCCCAAAGAAAAAAGTGCGGTTTTTCCAGATGGGACCACCCAGCACGAAGCCGAAGTCATTCTGCCGGGTGACGGCTCTCCTCGCCGCGAACCAGGGTCGAGCGTCGAACACGTCGTTCCGGTTGTACCAGAAGCCGGTCCCGTGAAAGTCGTTGGTGCCTGATTTGAAGACCAGGTTGATGGCCACGCCGCTGTCCCAGCCATGCTCGGCCTGGGTGTTGGTGTCGAGCCGGAATTCCTGAACCATCTCCGGAACCGGCGCCGTGTCATCGCGTGCGTTCTCGTGAGTCGAACCGCTCGCCCTCACGCCGTCAATGTTGTAGCTGGGCGAAGCGGTCGGAGTTCCCTGGACGAAGGACCGGGACATGGCCACGTTCTCGTTGTCGAAATACCTGAAGGGGTCGTAGGACACGCCCGGCATGGTCCGCAGGAAGGACAGGGCCTGGCGGTTGTTGAACGAGACGACCAGAGGCAGACGGGCGATTTCCTCGTTCACCCTGGCATACCCTGCCTTATTGCTTTGCTTCTCAATGGTGGGGAGCGTCGCCGCCACCTCCACGGTTTCAGCCACTTGGCCCACCGTCAACTCAACGTCGAGAGTGACAATCTCACCTGAAACGACTCGGATCCCGGTCTGCTCAAGCGTCCGGAAGCCGGTCAACGATGCCCGCAGCGCATATTCGCCGATGGCCACGGTGTTGAACCCGTAAAGTCCCACGTCGTTCGTGACGACGTCCCGTTGCACGCCCGTGGCCACGTTGGCGAGGGTCACTTCGACGCCGGGGAGAACGCCTCCACCCTCGTCTCGCACCGTCCCGGTAACGGTTCCCACATGCTCCTGGGCCAATAGCGGGAGGGAAACCATCAAAACCAACAATGGAAGAGCACCCTTGATGGAAAAGGGGGAAGTCTGCATTGTCGTCTCCTTCTCGGCGAGCGGACTGGCGGGCTGTGGAAGTCAACTTCCACTTGTTGCACTGGAATATACACGAGGTTGTCAGAATCAGTCAAAAGATTTTCTGGACTTGTTGTCTTTATTTCGTTATGCTGCGTGGTTTTTTTCGAAACGTGATCTGTCCGGTCGGCAAGAACTGGATCCCCTCCGCGTGTCGCCTGACGACCGTTTGCTGCGTTGCGCATGTGCTACGTTAGGTCGTGGGATGCGGACACGACAGGCCCTCGCTCCGGCTCTCCCGGCGACGCTTCTATTTCTGATTTCCGCCTTGACGCCATCCCTCTTTTTGTTGGCCCGGCCCCTGCCGATTCTGCGGGACGTTACCCGTGAGGCCGGTCTGGACCTGGTCACCACCTGCGGAACGCCTCAAAAAAAATTCATCATCGAAGGGAACGGCAGCGGTTGCGCCTGGATCGACTACGACAACGACGGATGGACCGATCTCTACGTCGTCAACGGCATCTCCAGCGCCGCGCTCATGGCGGGCCGGGAGGACGCCGCCTCCGCTCCCAATTTCCTGTTCCGCAACCGGGGTAACGGCACTTTCTCCCAGGTGACTGCCAAAGCCGGAGTGCCCGGGACCGGCTTGGGCAACGGCGTGGCGGCGGCCGACTACGACAACGACGGTTGGATCGACCTTTTTGTGACCAACTACGGCCGCGATCTCCTGTACCGGAACAACGGCAATGGGACCTTCACCGAGGTGGGAGCCTCCGCGGGAGTCTCCGGTCGAGGGGAATGGAGCACAGGCGCGGCGTTCGGAGATTACGACGGAGACGGGTGGCTGGACCTGTACGTGGCGCGTTATCTGGAATTCGACGTCGACAACCCTCCCCTGAGAGGGGAGTTCTGCGGATACCGGGGCATCCCGGTCATGTGCGGTCCCAAGGGGCTGAGGGGAGCGCCCGACATCCTCTTTCGCAACAACGGCGACGGCACCTTCACCGACATGACTCAGGCGTCGGGGGTGACGGACGAAAAGCTCCTGTACGGTTTTTCGCCTGTCTTCGAGGACTTCGACAATGACGGTCATCCCGACCTCTTCGTCACCAACGACGCCGGTCCCAACTACTACTTCCAGAACCGCGGAGACGGGACGTTTCGCGAATCGGCGCTACTGGCGGGAGTCGGGTACAACGCCCAGGGGACGGCCCAGGCGGACATGGGCGTGGCCGTGGGGGACGTGGGCGGGGATGGGCGGGTCGATCTGTTCACCACGACCTTCTCCGAAGAGTACTACCCCTTCTTCCGCAACCTGGGTCCCGGCGGATTCGAGGAAGTCTCCCAGCCGGTGGGACTGGCAACAAAGACTCTGCCGTACCTGGGATGGGCCACCTTTTTCCTGGACATCGACAACGACGGGAAACTGGACTTGTTCGTCGCCAATGGGCATATTTTCCCGCAGGTGGAGCCTTCCTTGGAAACCTACCGGCAACCCGATCTTCTGTTTCGGGGGAACGGCGAGTTCGGATTTCAGGACGTCACGGATCAGGTGGGACTGGATCAGGCACCGGTCCGTTCCAGCCGGGGAGGCGCCTTCTGCGACTACGACAACGACGGGGATCTGGACCTGCTGGTGCTGGCCATCGACGACGCTCCCACGCTCCTGCGCAACGACGGAGGAAACCGGAGAAACTGGCTCCAGTTCCGGCTCGCCGGCAGCCGCGGGAACCGGTCCGCCATCGGCGCGCGGGTGAAGGTCGCTGCCGGTTCCACGACCCGGACTGGCCGTGTCAGAAGCGGCGGGAGCTTCCTGTCCCAGAACGACCTCCGCCTGCATTTCGGCCTGGGTGATGCGGCCGCCGCCGACAGGGTTGAGATCGTCTGGCCTGGAGGAGGAACCCAGGTCATGAAAAACGTTCCGGCAAATCAGATCGTCCGTATCGAGGAGGCCGAATGAAAGCACTATCTCCCAGTCGAATTGGATGGAGCGCCGTGTTTGTGCTCCTCGTATCGATGGCGCTGGTTTCCCTGGCGCCGGCCGGCGAAGCTTCCGAGGCTGGGGAGGATGTTCGGTTCCTGGACCTCACCCTGCTGGTCTCTCAGGAACACCCGGTGAACTGGCCGGACATCTTTCCCTACTTCCACATCAACCACTACCTCAAGATCGGCCCCCGCGGCCCCTACAA
This sequence comes from Acidobacteriota bacterium, assembly GCA_028874215.1. NCBI lineage: Bacteria > Pseudomonadati > Acidobacteriota > Acidobacteriota bacterium. The sequence continues at coordinate 52,892 of JAPPLF010000042.1, read as the reverse complement.
CAGCGACATCATCACCATCGACGAGAACACCGGGACCCAATTCGATTCGCCCGCTCACGGCCCGGTTCCCAGGGAGATCGGCAAGATCACTCCCGAACGGGTGCCGATCTGGCAATTCCTGGGGGAAGCCTGCGTCATCGACGTGCGCGACCTGCTGGACGACGCCCCCATCGGGCACAGTCCCCTGATCCGCAAGCAGCACGTCCAGGACTGGGAGCGCCGCAACCGGCCCCTGGGCCCGGGTGACGTGGTCCTTTTCCGGAGCGGCTACAACGACAAGTATTTCAAGCCGTTGCCCGAGGGACTCGGTTTCGTGGCCCAGGTCGCGGCGGGCGAGAAAACGGCCTGGCCGGGGCCCGACGCCGAGACCATGGACTACGTGGGAAGCCTGGGGGTTCTCACCGCGGGCATCGACAGTCCCAGCATGGGCCCGCTTCCGCCCCCGGGGGCCATGGAGACCCATGGCGCCGGCCTGAAATACGGGATGCTCTGGACCGAAGGGGCCCGGAATCTGGACCAGCTCCCGGTGACGGGAGCCGTCTACCTCCAGTTGCCGCCCAAACACGGCGGGGGCATCGGCGCCGAGGTCCGGGCCTTCGGGATTGTCGGGGAACCTCTGGCGCCGTGGTTGATCGAAGGGGCGCGCAAGCACAGGGTCATCGACCTTTCCGTCCAGCTCTCGGAAGACCTGCCGGTCTGGTGGCCCGGTCCCGGAGCGGGCAATTCCCGCTATCGCTACTACCAGCATGTGCTTCCGCTTCCCTATATCCCGGCGCAACATCAGCGCGCTTACGACAGCCATGTGGGCACGAATCTGGTGCCTCCCGCCTACGCCCTCCCCCCGGAAGGATTCGACCCCGCCGCCTACTCGCCTCAGGTGCGGGAGTGGCTGGGTGAATACGAGAAAAACCACGGACCGAGGGGGTTCAGCGACGTCACCGCCGAAAAGGTGCCTCTATCCCAGACCGCCGGCTGGGCCCGGGTCATCGACGTGAAGCACCTGATCGGCTCCACGAAGGAGTCCGACTGGCCGGCGTCTCCGGTCATCGGGCCGGAGGACATCCGGGAGTACGAAAAACAGTCCGGCGAGCTGAAACCAGGGGAAGTGGTCATCTTCCACAGCGGGTACAGCGACGTCTACCTGAAGCCGTTTCCCCAGGACAAAGCCTGCATCAAGGATCCCCTCGACGGGAAACGGGAAGGGTGGCCGGCGCCCGGAGCGGAGGCTGTCCAATATCTGGCGGACCGGGGAATCCGCTGCGTGGCGACGGACGGGCCGACGCTGGGAGGCGTCGATCCCAAGAAAGCCGTCATGACCTATTGGGCCCTGGGCAGCCGCGGGATGGTGGGCGTCGAGTACCTGACCCGAGTGGGGTCGATGCCGCCCAAGTCCTACTTCATCTTCGCCGCACCCAGGATCGAGGGAGCGCACGGCGGAACCGGCCGCGCCATCGCAGTCTACTAGCCAAGGGGCGCGCCCGCCACGTGTACGGTCCGGCGATCATGCCGAGAGAGCACTCATTGGCAAGAACGCCGGCGATTGCGGCGGCGCGCTGAAGAAGATTGGGGTACCCAGGTGACTCCAGGAGAGGATGGCGCCAACAACATGGCAAGACACAAGTGGAGCTCAAAGCAGCTAGTGATATTCGGATTCCTGACGGGTCTGTTTCTCGTCTCGTTGATCGTGATTAGGACAGAGGGTGCATCAGGATGGATCATGGGCCTCGTGGGTACGATTTTTGTCTTTATACTGGGCTTTGTCGCCGACCGGTTCAATCAGTAGGTACTCCAGCACGTGTCGCTCCGAGCCTTCGGTGGGGGCGAACGACGTGCTGTTCGTCCACTCCTCCGAGTCCATCGTGATCGAGTGAACCTTTGACGACCCCCGCTCGAGCTCAGAAGCTCACGTGGACCCGGGCTCCGACCACTCCCTGGGTCCCCTTGGCCGGTCTTCCACCGGACCCGAAGACCAGTTGAAAGTCGGGAGTCACGGCGAAGTTTCGAGTGATCTGCCACCGGTAGTAGGTCTCCAGCACTTTCTCGGAGGTATGGGATTCCCCGTCATCGATTCGGAACGCCTGTGAGAAGGCGAGGCCCAAGGCGGAATCCTGAAGGCCCTCACCGGCGAAACGCCACTGGATCCCCCCCGAATACGAGGACCGGACCGGACCGAAGACCAGGGAGCCCGGACCGGAATTGCCCACTCCATAGCGTCCGAACAATCCGACGCGGGTGCTGACCCACTGATCCGCGCTCACGTAGAAGCCGCTGACGCCCCCTTCTCCAGCCACGTTGCCGAGAGTCATGCCGACGCGCCAATTGCCCGGATAGTTCCCCAATACCGTCCGCAGCGCCGCTTCCGTCGACCAGAGCGGAGAGGTGAAGGCCCTTTCGGTCCTGGAAACCGCGTATCCCAGGCGCAAGACGACACCCTTGAATCTCTCGTGCTCTAACGGCCGTTCATATTCTCCGACCAAGCCTGGAGCAATGACCCCGGTCTTGTAGGCGGCCCCGTTGACGAAGGCGCTGTTGACAAACTGTCTGACTTCGTTGTTGGCGAATTCGTTGGCATCGAAGTAGTCCGAGATGTCCAGAACGCCGGCTCTCGCATTCAAGCGATTGCCTCCCCAGCGCAGGCCCTGTTCATAGAAGGCCTTTCCAAGGTAGAGATTTCCCCGCGCGATGGGTTCGTTGAACCTGCTGCGATCACTGGCGACGTCGTTGAAGCTGCTGAACGACGCCGGACCGCCGACCGGGGAACTGTCGAAGGGTCCGCCTGCAGCCCCGATCTGAACGAAGAAGTAGCCCTCGTCCCAGACTTGGCTTCGAGCGGGCAGAGCTCTCAACGTAAAGTTCACGCGAGTCCTCCCAAAGACCGAGGTCAGATCCGGCGTATTGCCAGGCACCGTCGCCATCTGCACTCCCGAAGTGACGTCGCCGGTCATGACCATGCGTTCCGTGATGGGCAGCTCCTGGAACTGCTCGATGGCTTGGCGGAATCCTTCCTGACCCTTGGTCAGACTCGCCGCCCCGAGAGGTTCTTCAGGTGCGGGCTCCGCGACCGGTTCTCCTGGCGCAACCTTGCCAACATCGGACGTCTTCGAGGCCTGACCGTCAGGATCCGCCAACTCGCTCCCGAGGAGAGCCAGAGAGGCGATGTGACGCACCGGCACGGCGGCGCGTCCCGAGTCCGCCAGGCGACGGCCCAGCTCCCGAAAGAGGCGATCCAACTGTTCTCGGCGTTCGTCTCCGGTGAGCGCCGGCGTGACCTCCTCCTCCAGGTAGGCGTGGGCGAGTTCTCGCAGCAACGCCATGCGCCAGTCTTCGCTTGTTGAAGCCAAACCGGCCGCGGTCGCGAGACCGGTCAGCAACCCAACGTTCGCCAGAACCCGGAACACTCGGATTCTCCGGGCCCAACCGAACTCATACTTGAAGTCAATCGGACGAATCCCTGGTTGCATGGTCATCTTCCTTTTCTGCGGGATGGGAAATCTCCAATCCGCGATTGGAATCGAAAACCGGACCCCGTCCCGGCTGGTCTGATCCGGCTTGCGGTCGAACCCTCCTCTACTTCGCATCAGATTCTGCCTGAGCCGTCCCTTTCGCACCCGATCCTTTCGATCTACCGCGCGTTTACGCCCTCGGCTGGATCGTGTCAAGCAGAGAAAACCGAGCGTGGCATGACCCGGCGGTCGACACCCCCCGGGCGGCTGGCCGTGTGCCGCTCTCTCCTATAGAATCTGCCTCCATGCGAGGATTCATTCTCATGGCCTGGCTGCTGTGCCTTGCGGTCCTGCACGGATGTGGACCAGCGGATTCAGGCGGCGCTGACCCGGGAGAGAGACAGGACGAACTGCCCATCCCTTCGGTCACCATTTCCCTGAGTTCGAAGCTCACCAACCTGGACATTCTGGGCTCCACCCACCAGCCGAGCATTGTCACCCTGTACCTGATCGCCGGACAGCTCTTCCGGCTGAATCACGACTGGTCGGTCGAGCCGGAACTGGCCGAATCCATGGAGGTCTCCGGCGACGGCCTGACGGCGACCGTGACCCTGAAGGAGGGGTTGGTCTATTCGGACGGCACGCCGGTCACAAGCGGGGACGCCGTCTTCGCCTACACGCGAAACCGCGATCGTCCCGGACCGTACTTCCCGCTGCTGCTGCCGCCCATCCGGGAGGTCGAGGCGCCAGACCCCAAAACGGTCGTTTTCCACCTGAAGGAACCCTACCTGGATCTTCCGCTGGCATTGGCCCACATGGCCATGGGGCTCCATCCGCAGTCCCGGATCGAAGAGGACCCCGACTACTTCCTCCATCCGGTCAGCTCCGGTCCCTACGTGCTGAAGGAATGGATTCCCGGGGCTTCAAGGTGGGTGATCGAGGCCAATCCCAACTATGTCCGGGGTGCCATGGCCATCGAGCGGATCGAGCTGGTTGCCGTGCCCGACCCCACCTCCCGGGTGTTGCAACTGGCTGCCGGGACCATCGACTACGTGTACGACCTGCCGGTGACGGCGAGGGCTTCGTTGCCGGCGGGGGTCGAGACTTACCCCGCCCCTCACAACGGCCAGTACCACGTTGCCTTCAATGGCGGATTGGCGGACGGTCACCCCTTGCGGAACGCTCAGGTCCGGCAGGCGATCTCGCTGGCCATCGACCGGGATGAGGTCAATCAGAAGGCCTTCGGCGGCATTTCGCCTCCGGCCCGGGGATTCCAGTACGCGGGACCGCCGGAAAGCCTGTTCAACCTTCCCTTCGGCGGAAAGCGGAACCTTGAGGCCGCGCGGGAGCTGTTGGCCAAGACTCCCTTTAGTGACGGCTTCAGCGTGACGTTGCAGGCCTGGGGCCAGCGCAGCGGTTGGACCGATGCCGCTCTGGTCATTGCCGCCAACCTGCAAGACCTTGGAATCCAGGTTCAGGTGGAACCCCTGGAGGATGCCGTGGCCGGCTCCAATCTTCGTTCCGGCGGCTACGAGATGCAGTTTTCGGGCCTGGCCGCGGGTCCCATGAATTTCTTCAGGAGTCAATGGATTCCGGGGGCATTCTGGACCGAAGCCCTTCGCTACCGCAACCCGGAGGTGATCCGTCTGGTGAACTCGGCCTCCGTCGCCGTTGATTTCGACCGGAGAATCGAGCTCATCCATCGCGCCCAGGAACTGGCGCTTCAAGACATGCCGCTCGTCCCGATTTCGGAGCGGGTCGTTCTGGTCGGGAGCCGGATCGACCGGAAGATCCTGTTCGAAGCCAACCTCCCGCCCGGCACCAATCCCATGGTGGCAACCCTGGCCGAGTTGCAGCGACACTCTGACCCGTCTTCCACCGGTGAGTAGGTGAGTAACGGAGCGCCTCCCGATTCCGCCCGGACCGCACCCCCTGATGCCAGTGGCACCCACCTCCTCACCAGGAGCCTCCGCCATCTCGCCCGGGCCGCGTTGGCGGCGTTGGGCGTGCTGCTGGTCACCTTCACTCTGATCCATCTCATCCCCGGCGATCCGGTGGAACTCCTGTTGGGGGACGCCGCCACCGCGGAACTGGTTGCCAAGTACCGGGAGATCCTGGGACTCGAGGGGAGTCTTCCTCGACAGTTCGCCAGATACCTGGCGTCGGTGGCGCAGGGCGACCTGGGCACCTCGATTCAGACTGGACAGAGCGTCAACTCGGTCGTCGCCCGGACGCTTCCCATGACCGCCTGGCTGATCGGCGTGACGGTGTTGATGGCCCTCCTGATGGCGATTCCGCTGGGGGTTGCCGCCGCCCTGCTCCGCGGCACCTGGTTCGACCATGCCTTCCGGGTCGCCACCTCCGTCTCACTGGCCACTCCTTCCTTCTACTTCGGGCTGCTTCTCATCCTCCTCTTCGCGGTGCGCCTCGGTTGGGCCCCGGTGGCCGGGTATCAACCCGGGTTCCCGGGCAACCTCCGGTATCTCTGGCTCCCCGCCCTGACCATGAGCGGGGCTCTGGTCCCGATCCTGGCCCGGGTCCTCCAGAGTTCCATCGCCGAGACCATGGAGCAGGAGTTCGTCGAGACGGCCATCGTCCGGGGACTGCCGGCCCCGGTCCTGGTGTGGCGCTACTTGCTGCGGCCTTCGCTGGCCCCCACCATCAGCCTGTTGGGCTACATCCTGGGACAACTTCTGAGCGCCACGGTGGTGGTCGAGATCGTTTTCAATCTTCCGGGGATGGGGACGGCCCTGGTCGTCGAGGGGGTCCTGCTGCGCGACTATCCCGTGGTCCAGGGGATCGTCCTGATATTCGCGCTCATCGTGGTCATAGTCAGCTTCCTGTCCGATACGGTCAGCGGCTGGCTCGATCCGCGGATCCGAGTCTCATGAAGCAACTACGGCGGCTTCTGCCCGTGGATCTCAATCGTTCCGCCCTGGTCGGGATATCCATCGTCCTGCTGGTGATCGCCCTGAGCGTTCTGGTCCCTCTGCTCAGTCCCCACGATCCCGTCGGCGCCACCGGGCCTCCGTTGTCAGCCCCCGGCGGCGAACACCTCTTCGGCACCGATCAACTGGGAAGAGACGTCTTCACCCGGACCTTCGCCGCGGGCCGACTGGACCTGATCCTGGCGCTCATCGGGGTCTCGGTGCCGCTTCTCATCGGGACCTTCCTGGGAGCCGTTTTAGGGACGACCCGGAACCGTCTCGTGGCCTGGTTGTGGCTGATGCTGATCGACGCCATCAACGCCTTCCCCTTCGTGGTGCTGGTCATCGCCATCGTGGCGGTCGTGGGTCCGGGGGTCACCGGTCTCCTGATCGGGCTCGCGGCGGTGAACTGGGCCCGCTACGCTCGTATAGCGCGTTCCCGGGCCCTGATCCTGAGGAACGCCGACTTCGTGGAGGCGACCCGTGTCCTCGGGTATTCGCGGCTGCGGGTCCTGGTTTGGCACATCCTTCCCAACGTCTACAGCGAGACCGTCGCCTACGGACTGAGCGACTTCGTCATCGTGGTGTTGACCGTGTCGTCGCTCTCGTTTCTGGGGGCGGGAGTCAACCCTCCGACTCCCGAGTGGGGAGCCATGATCGCCGACGGCCGGCTCTACCTGCAGACGCAGTGGTGGATCACCGTCTTTCCCGGCCTGGCGCTCTCCCTGACCGCCATCGGCGTCGCGCTGCTGGCCCACGGAGTGTCCGGCCGGTACGCGGGGGAAAGCTAGTGAACATTGAATCCCCGATACTGCGAGTGGAGTCCCTGCGCATCGGCGTCCCGCGTGGCCGGGGAGACCTGTTGTCCATCGTGGACACGGCCGATTTCCACCTCCGTCGCCATCAGGCTCTGGGCATCGTCGGTGAGTCGGGCTCGGGCAAGACGATGCTCTGCCGCGCCTTGATGGGGACACTCCGGCGCCACGGAGCCGTAGTGGCTTCCGGCAGGATTCTCTATCGGGACCAGGACTTGGCGGGGGCCGACGAGAAGGTCTGGCGGCGGATCCGCGGCCGGCGCATCGGATACGTCCCGCAGAGTTCCCTGGCCGGACTCAATCCGGTTCTCACGGTCCGTACCCAGTTGACGGAGGCAATCCACGCGGCTCGCGACGTCTCCAACACGGAAGCGGATCATCAGGCGCTCCAGCTTCTGGACCTGGTGCGGATCCTCCGCCCCGGCCAAGTCCTGGAGATGCGTTCTCACGAGCTTTCCGGCGGTATGCGGCAGCGTGTCATGATCGCAGCGGCCCTGTCCCAGGAGCCCGAGATCTTGATCGCCGACGAGCCGACGACGGCGCTGGACGTGACGATCCAACGCGAGATCCTGAGCTTGATCAATCGGCTTCGGGAGCGTCTGAAGATGGCCCTGATCTTCGTCTCCCACGATCTGGCGGTGATCGAGGAGGTGTGCGACAGCGTGATGGTCATGTACGCCGGTGCGTCGGTCGAGAACGGCCCTCTGGACGCGGTGGTCAGGCATCCGCGCCATCCCTATACGCGAGCCTTGCTGGCGTCGCGGGTGGACCTGGCGGTGCCCGGAGAAGATCTGGAGACCATTCCAGGGGATCCGGCGTCTGTCGGCGCTTGGCCCGACGGTTGCCGCTTCTGGCCCCGCTGTTCATTGGCGGACGCCGACTGCCGCGAGGATGCCCAACCGCCTCTGGCGCCTGCCGGAATCCAACGGACGGCGTGTCTTCACCACGACCGCATGGAGGACGGTCCATGAGCGGACCGCTGCTGGAGGGGCGCAACATCACGGTCCGGTTCGGACGGGGTTCGGACGCGTTCGAGGCCGTCCGAGACGCCAGCCTTTCACTCAATCCGGCCGAGATCGTGGGCGTGGTCGGCGAAAGCGGCAGCGGTAAGACCACCCTTGCCCGGGCACTCGTTGGCCTCCAGCCGACGGTCTCCGGAACGGTGTTGTTGGAAGGCAGTCAGGTCTCGGCGCCCCACTCGCGAGAGCACGTCCCCAAGAACGAGCGCTGGAAGGTCCAGATGGTCTTCCAGGATCCATATTCGTCCCTGAACCCCCGGATGCGGGCGTGGTCGGCGGTGGCGGAAGCTCTCCAGGTGTGGCGGGGACTGACGCGCAAGCAGGCCCGGACGGAAGCCTTCTCGCTGCTTCAATCCATCGGCATCGACGAATCCCAGGCCCGACGATTTCCCAGGGCACTGTCGGGCGGCCAGCGCCAGCGGGTCAGCATCGCCCGGGCCCTGGCGCCCGAACCGAAGGTCCTGATTGCGGACGAGCCCACCTCCGCCATCGATCAGTCGGCGCAAGCCCGTCTCGCCAACCTCCTGCGACGGCTCCGGTCCCGACGGAACCTGGCCATCCTGTTTATTTCCCACGATTTGGCTCTGGTGCGATACCTGACCTCCCGGGTGCACGTGATGCGCCGGGGACGCATTGTGGAGGCGGGACCGACGGAGAAAGTCTTGCGGAAGCCACGACATGCATACACTCGCGCCCTGCTGGAGTCGCTGCCGGGTCGCGGGGGGCTGGGATCGGCAGGTTTCCAGCCACCGATCCGGTGGGAACGCAGGGGGACTGAAAGTCCCGCTTCCTAGCTCTACGCCGGGCGGATCCGGATGTTCTTCCAGCGGCACTTGGCGCCGGTCGGCCAACCCTTTCCACCATGGACCTGGACCGCGATGCTGCCGGGTTGGCCGACGCGGTTCACGATCTCCTGGCGGTTGTCGACATACTTCTGATTGGTCGTGGTCGGCCCGTCGAACTCGCAGATCTTCAGACCGTTGATCCAAGTGGTGATGTGCGGTTCGGTTCCGGTGATGAGGACCCGGGCCGTATTCCAGTCGTCGATCTTGTAGGCCTCGATGAATTCCTCCGGCGTGCACGACGAAACCAGCCCGGCCTCCTCCAGGGAGCGGCCGCCGATGGGCGTGAGACGGACCAATTGCTGATCCTGGTCCAGGACGCCATTGACCTCGAAGGTGGCGCTGTTGAATCCGAAGGTCCCTTCGCCGTAGAGAAACCCCATCTTCCCGTTGTCGTGATAGTCGACCATCATTTGTATGCACTGGCCCTTGTCGTTGCTGCGCAGAAAGAGTCCCGAGCAGACTCCCCAGTCCGGTTTGATGTCGATGGAGAGCTCGAAGTCCATGAACTTCTCGTCGGTGAGCAGGATGCCGCCGTTGCCCGAGCCGGGGGGATCCTGCTGACCCGTGATGGTTCCCTCCTCAACGGCCCACTGCCCACCGGTGCCGTGACCGATCTTCTCCGGGTTGGTGTGCCAGCCGTTCAGGGAGACTCCGTCGAACAGGGACTTCCATTCGGATTTGGTCGACTCCGGACCGGTTGACTCCGGATCGGGGGACGGTGCACAGCCCAATGCCGAGAATGCCGGAACGAAACCGGCGCACGCGGCGCTCCGGGAAACGGTTTCGATGAAACGGCGACGATCAATGTTCATTGCTCATGACCTCTGGACGCGTGGGTTGAATTCGGCGTTGCAGGCCTTGACCTTACGGGCTCAGAATTGATCTGGACAGCCGGGGCGACCCAAACGCAAATGTAGAATGCTTTGCTCTCGCGTTGAATGGGATTATAGGGTCTGAACAGCAAGCAAAACAACGGTTGGGCCAAAGGGAACCAAGACTCAACGCCACCGAGCACCCCTCGCACTGGACAATTGAAACGGTCCAGAGTTCAGGTTGTATTTTTCCTGCTTTCCTCCAATAATAGGATATGGAGGAACACAAGATGCCCCTGAACATCAAAGATGCTGAAACTCACGCACTGGCGAAACGGATCGCAAATCTGACCGGTGAATCGTTAACAAAGACTGTGAAGCACGCACTCGAAGCAAGGCTGGAGCAATTGGAAATCTTGAAGGGAACAACCTCGCGCGTCGAGGAACTGGACCATATAGCTCTGCAGTGCGCCAATTTGCCGAGACGTGACCAGCGGAGCGCCGACGAGATCATCGGTTACGACGCAAGTGGGCTGCCCACATGATGGTGATCGACACATCGGCGCTCGTCGCCATCATGGGAGACGAACCTGAGAGACGGCTCTTCAACGAGTTAATTGACGCGGCATCCAACACCTGTATCAGCGCAGCGAGTCTGCTCGAGACCCGCATCGTTCTCTTTGGCCGATCGGGCGACACAGCCCTCTTGGCATTGGATGCGTTTCTCCTGAAGTCCGGCATGACAGTCGTCGAGGTATCTCCACAGATTGCCGACATCGCATTCGATGCCTACCGGCGCTTCGGAAAAGGAACGGGCCATCCGGCGGTTTTGAACTATGGGAATTGCTTTTCTTACGCTCTAGCGAAGTTTCTGGCTGCCCCGCTTCTGTTCAAGGGCGGCGATTTTTTCCGAACCGATATTGTGCCGGCTACGGGATAAACTGACGGATGCTGGCCAGAAAGACACGAAAAACCGTGGGCATCGAAAGCCGGTACGTCCGGGATTTGCTGAGACAGAGCCTGACTGAAATCGGGAGGTGAAGGATGGGGCGTTTGGCGGACAAGGTGGCCATCGTTACAGGGGCCGGTCAGGGCTTGGGAGAATCCGTGGCGTTGCGGTTCGCGGCGGAAGGCGCGCGGGTGGCCGTTGTGGACGTGAACCCGCAGACGGCCGCGGAGACGGTGGAGAAAATCGGTGAGGCCGGTGGCGAAGCGATTACGATCGTGGCCGACTGCAGCGACGAGCAGGACACGGAGCGGATGGCGGAGACCACTCTGGAGCAGTTCGGCCGGATCGACGTCCTGGTGAACAACGCCGCCACTTTTGGAAGAGTGGCGCCGGTGTACGAGATCGATGCGGAGGTCTGGGACCGGATCATGCGGGTCAACCTGCGGGGCCCGTTTCTCTGCTCGAAGGCGGTGATTCCCCAGATGAAACGCCAGGGGGCCGGAAGCATCGTCTGTGTCTCCTCGGTGTCGGGCGTTCAGGGGAACGAGAACCAGGCTGACTACAACACCTCCAAGCACGGCCTCATCGGCCTGACCCGCTGCATCGCCCAGGACTGCGGCCTCGACGGCATCCGGGCCAACGCCGTCTGCCCCACCGGCATGAACACGCCCATGATGGCCAACACGCCGGCCGAGAACGTGGCGCCCTATGCGGGCCAGACGCTCATGTCCCGCTTCGCCGAGCCCAGCGAGGTGGCCAACGCGATCCTGTTCCTGGCCAGCGACGAGGCCTCCTACATCACCGGAGCCGTGCTGATGGTGGACGCCGGAATGACGGCGATCCAACCCTCCGGGCGGCAGATGGAAGTGGGGCAGGCCAGGTTTCTGGCGCGGTCTGCGAATCGGTAGGCTGATCTGCTGAACTCCGGTGGGATCGGAGGACGAAGAAGAACGGGGGACAGGAAAGTCCCCCCTCCTGCCGGGCCAGCGACGAAGCCTCCTACATCACCGGAGCCGTGCTGATGGTGGACGCCGGAATGACGGCGATCCAACCCTCCGGGCGGCAGATGGAAGTGGGGCAGGCCAGGTTTCTGGCGCGGTCTGCGAATCGGTAGGCTGATCTGCTGAACTCTGGTGGGATCGGAGGACGAAGAAGAACGGGGGACAGGAAAGTCCCCCCTCCTGGCGGAACGAAGAAGGGGGACAAGACTGTCCCCCTTCCCAGCGGGGTCAGGCTTTCTGGTGGTGTGGCTGCGGCTGATTCAACTCCAGGAGGTTCCCGTCCGGATCGTAGAAGAAGAGGACCACCCATCCTCCTTCCTCCGGCTCCCAGTACACGGGCGGAGAGACGAACTCGACGCCTTCTCCCTTCAGAAACTCGTGCGTCGCCTCGATGTCATCCACGTTGAAGCAGATATGCGCCGAAGGGACGTGGTGCAACGGGTACCGCCCCACCGGGCTCTTGGGGGTGATCCACTCGATCAGATCGAGGGTCATGCCCGGGTTCTCGGGCATCCTCAAGCGATACTCCCGGATCCTCACGTCGGGGAACCGGGTCATCTTGGAGACGCCCTGGATGTTCGTGTTCCCCGGCGTGGGGTGCTCGACGTATTCCTCCACCTCCAGACCCAGCAATTGGTGGTAGAAATGGAACGACCGGTCCAGATCGCTCACCATCAAGGCGATATGGTCCATCCTCGTGATCTTTTTCATCCCAGCCATCTCGACACCTCCTTCGGGCAAAGCGGTCCTCCCGGAAATCGGTCGGTACCGAAACACAACGTCATCATCTAGAATAAACCCTCATTGGGACTGACGACGGTCCGTCGGCAGATCATGACTCACCCCGACCCGGATGGTAAACGGAAATGCAAATGAAGACGAATCGACTCGGAGTCCGATGGATGGTTGCGGCGATTCTGGCCACAGCGGTCACACTGCCGGCCGGGCCCCCGGAAGAGTCCGAACCGGGGAAGATCGGCTACATCTCGCCGGAGATTCCGGAGGTGACTTTCCCGGAGTTGAAGGGCGAATGGCAGGAGGGGCTGGTTCCGGACACCCTGGACCTGGCGGAGCGGGCCCGGCTGTCCATCAACGCCCTGACCGAGTCGGCGGACCCGGACGCGGGTTACGAGATCTGGTGGCACGTGCTCCTGAACCGGAAGCCGCCCGTCCTGGTGCACGACTTCCATGACCTGAATGTCCAGTACAAGTTCCAGGAGGCGCTTCCGCTGCTCCGCTACGTCAGCGGCAGCGACCAGAACCTGGAAGTGGATCAGGCCTGGCCGGAGAACCTGCTGCGCATGCAGGGGGAGGACGGCCTGATCTACATGCCGTTCGAAGGCCGCCCCTGGGCCGGGTTCCATGCCGACTGGCTGGAGCAGAAGGGACTCAAGGAGACCCAGTTGGCCAGCACCGTCGCTCAAGGGGGATGGCTGGGCAACCTCGCCCTCTATTACCTGCTGAGCGGCGACGAGTACTGGAAGGAACGCTTGGAGAAACTGGTCGACGCCGTGGGCCGGTTGATGATCTACAAGGACGACTACTGCTACTTTCCCTTGATGGCGGTCAACCCGGATACGGAGGTTCCCCAGGACCGGGACGTCGTCGACCCGGACTGCACCCGGGAGGCGAGCGGGGCCGCCGCGGGTTGGATCATTCAGGGCCTCAGCCAGGCCTACCTGGCCATCGGTTACCAGCCGGCCCTGGACCTGGCCCGCAAACTGGCCATCTACATGACGCGCCATTCAGGCTGCTACGACTCGGAAGGGCGCTTCCGGGGCGTCCCCCACACCCACCTGCACACCCGCCCCATCTCCGGCCTGCTGGAATTCGCCATGGCCAGCAGGGACCAGGATTTCATCGAGTACTCGAAAAAGTCCTACGAATACGCCCGGGACTCCAGCGGCAGCGCCACCGTGGGATTCTTCCCCTCCACTCCGGGCGCCGGGGCTCAGTACTCGGCCAAGACGGTTCAGCAGGTGGCCAGATACGGCGTGGAGGGCTGCACGATAGCCGACATGGCGGCGCTGGCCATCAAGCTGAGCATCGCCGGGGCCGGGGACTACTGGGACGACGCCGACCGCTACCTGAGGAATCAGTTCGCCGAGATGCAACTGTTGAAGGGAGATTTCGTCAACCGGCTCCTGCCGGAGGATCGCTACGAGACCTGGAACCGGCCCGAGTTCGAGAGCTCCGACCGGACCGTGGAACGGAACATCGGCTCCGCCATGAGCCTGGCCTCCCCCAACGACTTCGTGGGGCATCCCCTGACCTGGCCGGACCGTCCCGATTCCGATCACCTGTTCCTCATGCATTGCTGCACCGGCAACCACGCCCGCGCCATCTGGTACGCCTGGAGACACCTGCTCCACCACCGGGACGGCGACGTGAAGGTCAATCTGCTCCTCAACCGGGTTTCTCCCTGGGCGGACGTCCAGAGCTATATCCCCTATGAAGGACAGGTGGACGTGAGGGTCAAGCAGCCGATCCGGCTCCAGGTTCGGATTCCCGATTGGACCGAAACGGAGAAGACGGTCTGCAGGGTGAATGAACAGACCCGAAAGGTGGGCTGGGAGGGGCGTTATGCCCAAGTGGGGAACGTGGCGCCGGGGGACGTGGTGACACTCTCCTTTCCCATCCAGGAGCGCACGGTCAAGGAAAAAATGTGGGGAGTCGATTTCAACCTGGTCGTGAAAGGCAACAGCGTCGTCTTCATCGATCCTCCCGGAAAATATTATCCCTTTTACCAGCGGGACCATTACCGGCAGGACCGGGTCCGATGGGTGAAACGCCGTCAATTCGTGGCCGCCGCTCCTCCGCTGGACTGGCCCTATTGACGCGCCCGGCGACTCTCCGGCCCCAGGCAGAACGGTCGATCACGCCATGAAACGAAAGTCGGCGTCATGGGGATTGTTTCCGATCGCGATAGCGGCACTGTGCGGCCTTTTCCCGGGTCATCTGTCCGCTGCCCCGATAGCGCTTCCGCCTGAACCGCCGCCGGTTCAGGCCACAGGTTCCGAACTGGAGCCGATTCCCTTCCCCAACCTGACGGCCATGGACGCGAACGTCCGGGAGCAGCTGGAGCGCGCCCGTTCCGACCTTGAAGAGACGACCCGACGGCCCGGCGCCACTCCGGAGCAGAGGGCTCTGGCCTATGGCCGAATGGGCCAGATGCTTCAGACCTACGACCTCCTGGAAGCGTCCGAGTCCTGCTACCGGAACGCTCTGCGGCTGGCGCCCCGGGACTATCGCTGGTCCCACTACCTGGCTCTCGGTTATCGGGCGAGAGGCGACCTGGACCGAGCCGGCGCCCAATACGCGCACGTCCTGACGTTGCGCCCCAACGACCTGGCGGCCGTGCTGGGCCTGGCCCGGATCGAGTTGGAGCAGGGCCGGACCGAGGAGGCGGCGAAACATTTCCAGCGGGCGCTGAAACTGGACCCGGCCTCGGCGGCGGCGATGGCGGGTCTTGGTGAAATCGCGGCGGCCGGACGCGACTACGCGAAGGCTGTCGAGCGCTATGAAGAGGCTCTCCGGCGACAACCTCAGGCCAGCAGCCTCCACTACCGGCTGGCCATGGCCTACCGCCAGTTGGGCCAGGTGGACAAGGCCCGGCTTCATCTTGGCAAGCAGGGGGACGGCGCCGTCAACTATCCCGATCCCTTGCTGGAAGAGCTGGTGAGAATGAAGACGGGACGCTGGCAACAGCGCGAGCAAGCCAACCGTCTACTCGAGACGGGACAACACGAAGAGGCCGTGCGGCTCTTTCGCCAGATGGTTGCCCAGGACCCCACCGACGCCCTGGCCCTCGTGGACCTGGGCACGGCCCTGGCGCAGATGGGCCGGGTCGAGGAGGCCGTCCAGCAGTTCGAGGCCGCCCTGCCTCATACCGCCTCCACGTCCCGGATCCATCTGAACCTGTCCATGGGACTGATCCAGATGGGTCGCGAGGAACAGGCTCTGGAGCACTGCCGCAAGTCCGTCGAAACGGATCCCAACTTCACCGAAGCCCACTTCCAGTTGGCCAACCTGCTGATGCGCCGGGGACGAGTCGACGAGGCGGTCCCCCACTACGGCAGGGTCGTCGAGCTGGATCCCGGCAACGCCTTCGCCCACTTCATGGGCGCCATGGCCCTGGTGAGGACCCAGAGGTGGAGGGAGGCCCGGTCGCGGCTGCAGGCGGGGCTGACGGCTCTACCCGAGGACACCGATCTGATGCACGCCCTGGCCCGGCTGCTGGCAGCCTGTCCAGACGCCGCCATCCGGAACGGACAGCAGGCACTGCGCCTCCTGCAGAAGGTGTTCGAACAAGTGAAGACCCCCGATTTCGAGCAGGTGGAGACGCTGGCCATGGTCTACGCCGAGCTGGGCCATTTCGATCGCGCCGTCCAGATGCAGAGGATGATGATCACCGAAGTGACCCGGGCCCAACGCTCCATGCTGGCCGATCTGCTGCAGGAAAACCTCACCCGGTATCAGCGAAAAGAAGCCTGCCGACAGCCGTGGCGGGAAAACGATCCCGTGTTTCAGCCGACACCCCTTCCCTTTTCGCTGCTCACTCTGCAGTGACGCGGGAGGGGCGGCTGGAGCGGCGGTTTCCAAGCGCCGGCCAGATGGGAAGGGCGAGTCAGTTCCCCACGACTCGAAAGCGGTCCTCCAACCGCACCCGTTCGTTGCTGGAGGAATCCAGCGCCTCGACCTGCGCCAGGTAGTTGCCGGGCTCCAGGTCACTCAGGTCCAGTCTCTTGGTCAGGACGACCCTTTCTTCGGAGAGAAACTGGATTGATTCCCCGGCGCTGTCAGTGACGTCCCGGACCAGTTGGCCGTTCCCGTTTCGGATCCGGTACGAGACCTCCAGCAAGGGGGCGTTGGAAGCCTGATCCACCTTGAAATTGTACAGGTGCAGATAGATCCCGAGGGGAATCTTCCGGGTGAACTTCCGGGCGATGCTGGGCCGGAGCTTGACGTCTCCGAAGACGAACATCTCGTCGCCTTCCGGCAACTCCTCCAGCTCCCGCATGTGGTCGGAAAGAACCAGCGAGCTGGCGCTCAGTTTCCGGTTCTCCTTCACCGAAGGCGGTGGGATCAGGGCGTGGCTGAGGGCGCCCACGTTGTCGCCGTTGAGGTCCTTGACGATCAAGTCCAGCTTGTAGCGCGTATTGTTGTCCAACAACAGCACCTTCTGGTAGAGGGACCGGCTCTGCCGCCCCAACTCGATCCACTTGTC
Organism: Acidobacteriota bacterium; assembly: GCA_028874215.1. NCBI lineage: Bacteria > Pseudomonadati > Acidobacteriota > Acidobacteriota bacterium. Next base: position 35,854 of record JAPPLF010000042.1, on the reverse strand, counting down.
GGGGTAGGCGACGGTCATGTCCTGATCGAATTCCTGGATGAACTTCTTCCCTATGCTGGTGATCGCGCCGTAGAGGCCGATCTGGGCGTAGTGGGAGGTACCCTCCTGCTTGAAGGTCATGTCCCGGTTCTGCAACTCCACGGTGACGGGAATCAGCACCTTGTCCTGGTTCAACCGGAAATAGTCGCTCCGAACCTGGAACGGGAGATTGGTGTAGTTCACCGTGACTTTGACCAGATCCCGGAGGTCGTTGTACTTGATGGGCCGGGCCGCCTGGGTCTTGGCGAAGATCTCGAAACGGGTGAAGGGATGGTCCTGGCGCCGCATGTTGGCCCGGAGGTAGGGGTTGTGCATCTCGTCGGGATGCAAGCGCCTCCCCTTCTGGGTCAGGCCCAACCTCTCGGTGTCCGTCAGCCCCACGCCGGGCAGGCCGATCGCCGCGTCCTTCTCGTCCGGATTGAGGGCAAGCCGGTACTCCCCGGTGCGGGACTCGTCCACGAATTCCAGGGTGATGTCGCTCCCGAGCCCGTCGATCTTTCGATACCGCCACCGCTCGAAGGGATGGACGGTGGTGGTCCCGCCGCCTTCGTACGACTCGCGGACGTATTGGCCACCGCCGCCGAAGTCCTCGATCTCATCCGGAGGCCCGTGGATGATGTAGATCCGTCCGCGGTCCGATCTCCAACCGGACCTGCCGCTGTGGTAGCGCTCGTTGGCGTACGCGATGCGGCGGTAGTGCTCTTCCTTGTACTCGTTGATGGGGGTCCTGAGGTCCGGGTCCCGCCGATACCAGAACTGCTCGATGAACTGCTCCTTCTCGGCTTCGTTGGTGAGTCCTTCGAAGACGGACCTCTCATCTTCCGTGATGATGTAGAGCACGTCCTCGTTGAGCCACTTCCGGAAATGGTCCTGCGACTCTTCGGCCTGCACCCTCCCGTCGACCTCCCGGTCGTTCTTCTCCTTTGCCGGCGCAGCGAGAAGCAGCAGGGGAAGCAGGGCAAATGCGGCCAGGGAAAACAGGAAGCGGGATCGGCGGATGTTCATCGTTGCGGACTATTCTACAACAACCCGCGTAGGATGATTTGGAAGAATACGAGGAATCGAAGAACTCTCGTTAGCCGCGACGAGAGGACCAGGGACATTTCTGTCCCCGGCAGTGGGAGGGAGCGGCGGCCGCACAGCCGCCGCCCATGCCCTCCCAATAACGCCGGCTACAGAAAGGACTGATCGCACGCAGCGATGACGTCCGGATCGGTAGCCCTCTGATCCTCCCACTCGGTGCCCTCGAACCAATACTGGCGGCGCTGTTCGAGCCAGCCACTAGCCTCGTTGACCGTTATCCAGCCATTGAGGAAATTCAGGGTGTCGAGATCGCCCTTCCGTATCCCCATCGCCAACGCTTCCGACCCAAAGGCATCGTCGCTCGGCAGGTGGAGGGTGTCCGGGTTGGCTTCGACCCATGAGTTGCGTGTTGTCGCGAACGCTGCCGCGGCATGGACGTCACCGGCCACGACGGCATCGAGGATCTCGGTGTCCGTATCGAAGAGTTCGATCATAGCATTGGGAAATACGTTCTCGATCGCAGGGATTGACGACGCTCCCCTCCGGGTCCCAATCGTGACATCGGCGCTGTTGAAATCTTCCAACGTTTCCAAGTCCATGGTCTGCGCTGTATTCGCCACGAGATAGACGCCGGTCATGTTGTACGGTGAGGTGAAATTGATCCTGAGATTGCGGCTTGGAAGGATTGTCATGCCACTGATGATGGCGTCAAAATCCTCAGCGATCAGTGAGGAAATGATGTAGCTCCAGTTCGTCCGCGCAAATTCAACCTCGACCCCCATGTCCGCGGCCAACTTGGTCGCGACATCGATCTCAAAACCGACCAGTTCGCCGTCGTTGTTGCAGAGCGACCACGGCTCGAACAGACCAAGACCGACCCTTATCGTGCCACGGTCCTGGACCTCATCGAGGACGCTGTCAAAAGACCACCAGGGGAAAATCTGGGCCATCGCCGGAGTGTTGACCCCGACAACCAGGGCAACCACGACCAAGCCACTCACAACGTGCTTTCTTCGCATCAGAGACCTCCTATGAAGTGAATATCCGCTCCAACCTCCAACTCGGAGTTCCAACCAGGGATATTGTTGGACTCAATACAATATGGAACACAATGAACGTGAACGATTGTTCACAAACTGTAGCAGAAGCAGTCGCCCGGATCGAGGCCCAGTGGACGCCTCGAGCATCCCCGCGAGGCCGCGCGTCACGGGTTACTGTGCAACAGGCCTTCCGCTGCGCGTTGCCGCTCCTGGTTCTCCTCCTCTTCCAACCTCTGAAAGCGTTCCAACGAGGCCCGGGCATCTTCCATCCTCCCCAGCTTCCGGAAGACCTGCGCCAATTCGTAGTAGGGCTGCGGATCCCGGGGAGCCAATGCGATCGCCCGCCGGAGGGCGCCTTCGGCGGCCGGCAGCCGGCCCTTGGCCACGAACGCCGAGGCAAGCGCCACGTAGGCGTCCGTGAGCCGGCCGTCCGCCCGCAATGCCGTCTCCAAGTGCCGAATCGCCTGGTCGAACCGGCGCCGCGAGTTGTTGATGATTCCCAGCTCCAGGTTGACGATGGGGTGATGCGGATCGATTCTCAGCTCCTTCCGCAGCGCCGGCTCCGCCTTGTCGTATTCCCCCAGTTCGAAGTAGATGTCCCCCAGAGCGAAGTTCACTCCCGGCGCGTTCGGGTTCCGGGCGGCCGCTTTCTCATACGCCTGCGCCGCTTCGCTCAAACGCCTTCGAGCGGCGAAAAACTCGGCCCGGAGCTGCTGGGACCGGAAGGAATCGGGTTCGACCTCGTCGACCCGGGCGATGGTCCGGTTGAAGCCGTCGTCGTTGCCCTTGGTCAGATAGGCTTGGGCCAGTGTCTGCAAGGCTTCCAGTTCCCGAGGATGGACACGCGTCAACTCCTCCAGGTGTCCGATGCTCTCGTCCACCCGCCCCAGGGCCAGGAAGCAAGCTCCCAAATGGACCTGAGCCTTGACGTTTTCCGGATCCCGGGAAATCGCCTCCTGCAGGACCCCTGCGGCCTCGGCGTAGCCGCGCAGGCCGAAATATGCGAGGCCCAGGTAAAAATGGGCGCCGGGGAGTTCGGGGTCGAGAGTCAGGGCGCTCCGGATCGCGTCGACGGCCGGTTCCAACCTGCCCCGGTGCTGATAGACCAGCCCCAGCCGGACCATGACGTCGGCCCGTTGGGGGTGCAGTTTCAGGATGCTGCTGTAAGTTTTTTCGGCCGCCTGCCAATCGCCTCTCTGCTCCGCCGCAATGGCGTCCTGCAACTGCCTCTGAACCGCAGTTTCTTGTCCGTCGGCCCGTCCTGCCATGGCCACCGGCAGAATCGTCGAGAGCAACAGGATGCGACTCACCATGGCATTGCAATCCGGACCGGCAGGAATCCGCCTGGTCTCTCGGCCGACGGAACCCGGCTCAATCGAGGCGTGACTCCAAGAAAACCAGGAGGAACCATCCTCGATGAGATGATAAGGCAGGACCCTCAGGCAACATAGCCGCGACCGACGCCGTCGGGCTCCCAAACGGGCAAATCGTCATGCCTCCGACTCCGGCACACCCGCTTCGAAACCCCTTTCTCTCTTCCGTACTCTTGGTATGCCATTAGCGCTGGTGGCACCGGATCGGATAACTGAAGGTCTCGAAGGTTCGGTAAGGTGATGTGATGATGTTATGATGTTCTTATGCGAACCACAGTTGCCATAGATGACGATGTGCTGGCCGTGGCGCGGGCACTCGCAGCGAGGAAAGGAGTCAGCCTCGGGAGCGCATTGTCGGTATTGGCGAGGCGTGGATTCAGGCGGACCCGGACCAGCGATGATGACGGCATTCCGGTTTTTCGCGTCGAAGCCGGGACTGACCCGATCACGAGTGAGGACGTGCAAAGAGCTCTCAGCGATTGGCCATGACCCGCTTGCTCGACGTCAACGTTCTCATTGCTCTGACTTGGCCCAACCACGTACATCATGATGCAGCGCAGTCTTGGTTTACGGGGGGCCGGAGCGACGGATGGGCCACCTGTCCCCTGACCGAAGCCGGATTCGTTCGCGTTTCATGTAATCCGTCCGCGGTCAAACAGGCAGCAACACCCGCCGATGCCATTCGGCTGTTGGGAAAGCTCAGAGAACTGGAATCGCATTCCTTTTGGCCCATGGATCGTTCCATCGCCGATCTGCCGCCAGGAATCCTCAGGAGAATCCAGGGATATCGCCAGATTTCCGACGCCGTGCTCCTGGCCTTGGCGATTCAGTATGGAGGTCAGTTGGCCACATTCGATTCCGGCTTCGCCAGTCTCCTGGCGCGGGAGGAACTGAGCGCAGTCCATATTATTCCGGTATGAACCGGCAACTGTCAGCAGACCGGACCGGAAAACAGGGGTCCCGATTCGGCACGGGCCAATTTTCGGCGGTTGGAAAGACGCCACTCAGCGGTCGACCCGGACGGCTTTGACACACCTCTCCCGGTCCCATATCTTCTGCGGACCGATTCTCAACGGAGGCATTCTCATATGCAGGAAAACCGGGTTCGTCAGAAGGTCATTGCGGGCGAGACTGCCGTCGGCTGTTTTCTGGGACTGGGAAGTCCCCCCGTGGCCGAACTGCTGGCCTATTGCGGCTACGACTGGCTGCTGGTCGAAACCGAGCACAACGCCCTGGATTCGGCTCAGGTCGAGCGCATGCTGATGGCCATCGACGGCTCCGGCGCCATGCCCATGGTCCGGGTGCCGCCCTCGGACCTGTTCGCCATCCAGAAGGCTCTGGATATCGGCGGCATGGGGATCATCGTCCCCATGGTGAAGACCGTGGAGGAGGCGGAGGCGGCGGTGGCCGCCACCCGTTATCCGCCGGAGGGAAACCGCGGGTTCGGTCCCCTGCGGGCGTCCCGCTACACCCTCGACTACGACGACTACCTGGAACGGGCCAACCAAAACATCCTGGTGGGCCTGCTGCTGGAGACGGCCGAGGCGGTGGAGGACCTGGAGCGGATCGCGTCCGTGCCCGGAGTCGACCTGCTCTACATGGGCATGTGGGACCTGTCGCTGGCTCTGGGCGTGGACCCCAGGCGTCAGCCGCACCCGGAGACGGACGCCGTGATCGACAAGGCTCTCAAGGTGGGCCGGGACTCCGGCGTGGCCATCGGCATCGGCGTCGGGAGTCCGGACGACCTGGCTCACCGCCTGGAACAGGGATTCACCTTCCTGGGCTACGGGAGCGATTACAGCCTTCTTGTCGGCGGGGCCAAGTCCGCATTGGAAACCTTTCGCGCTTCCCAATCCGGGAAGACCGAGAACGGCTGACACCCCGTTACCCGGTTCAACTCCCTTCCTGCCGTCCCCAGCGGTCGTAGAGAAAATCAGCCAGGGCGCTGAAGCTGAGCAGTGCGCCCACGGCTATCTGCTGCACGAATACCGAGATGCCCAGGATGTTCAGGGCGTTGCGGACGATCTGAAAGAAGATCACTCCCAGCAGCGTCCCCGGCATGGAGCCCCGGCCTCCGTACAGGCTCGTTCCCCCGATGACCACGGCCGCGATGACGTCGAGCTCCGCCCCCGTCCCCGCCAGGGTGAGGGCGGAATTCAGTCGGGCCGCCAGCAGGATCCCCGCGAAGGAAGCGAGGCCGCCGCTCATGGCGTAGAGCAGGAACTGGTGGCGCTTGACGCGAACCCCCAGGCGGCGGGCCGTCTCGGGATCGTTTCCGATGGCGAAGGTGTAGCGGCCGAAGCGGGTCTTCACCAGCACCAGGTGGCCGATCAGGTAGACCGCCGCCGTGATCAGCACCAGAACCGGGATCGGACCGATGCGCCCCTTGCCCAGGAACAGAAAAGTCTCCGGGAAACCGACGATGGAGTTGCCGCTGGTGAGAAACATGACGGTGCCCCGGGCGACGTTGAGCATTCCCAGGGTCATGATGAAGGCCGGGATCCGGCCGTAGGCCACGGCGATCCCGTTGACCGCGCCGGCGGCGATTCCCACCAGCACTCCGCCCGCGATGGCCCCGGGAACCGGGATCCCCGAGACCAGGAGTCCGGCCGCTCCCATGCTCCCCAGGGCCAGGATGGACCCCACCGAGAGGTCGATCCCGGCGGCGATGATGACGAAGGTCATACCGGCTGCGACGATGGCGTTGATGGAGAGCTGCTCCAGGATGTTGAGGAAATTGCGGGTGGTGAGAAAGACCGGGGAGATCATGGACACCACGGCCACCAGAATGAGGGTGGCCACAAGCAACGCCTTGAACCGGGTGAGCCTCAGCAATCCTCGAGGGAGTCCCGTGCCCCTCGAGCCGGAGATGAAATCTGGCAGGAAGCCTCTCAAATTCACGTTCAGACGGGACGCGGTCCCTTCAGCATCAGGCTGACGACCTCGTCCTGATTCGTGGAACGGGTCCTCAGGTCGGCCACCGTCGCCCCCTTCCGCATGACCACGATCCGGTCGGCGATGGAGAAGATGTCCTCCAACTCGTGACCGATCACGATCAGGGAGACCCCCTTGTCCCGGAACTTCCGGATGAGATCCAGCGTTTTTCGGGTCTCCGCGACTCCCAGAGCCGCTGTCGGCTCGTCCATGAGAATGAGCTTGGCGCGGGCCAGAAGGGCGCGGGCCAGGGCCACCGCCTGCCGCTGTCCCCCCGAAAGGTAGCGGACCCGGGTTGCGGCGCCGAAGTCGTAGCCGAGCTCGCGGATCAACTCTTCCGCTTTGGTCCTCATGGACTTCTCCGCCAGCCAGCGGAGCCCGCGGACGCCCCGACGCCACTCCCGTCCCAAAAAAATGTTGGCGGTCACGTCCAGCTCACCCAGGAGCGCCAGGTCCTGGTATACGGTCTCGATTCCGTGGTGACGGGCCTCGGCGGGACTTCCCGGTCGAAGCGGGCGGCCCTCCATGAGGAACTGTCCCCCATCGGGTCGATCGACGCCGGAGATGAGGTGGATCAGCGTCGATTTTCCGGCCCCGTTGCCGCCGACCAGGCCAACGATCTCGGCGCGCCCGACCGTGAGACCGGCTCCATCGACTGCTGTCAGCGCGCCAAATCGCTTGGTGACGCCCACCGCCTCCAGCAGCGCTGACCCGGCTTCCCCCCGGGCAGGGAGAGCGGTCGTGCTTCCGGGGACGCTTTCCGGCACGCTCACAGGAGCGGCTCCCCGCTCTCGATCTGCCGGATGAACTCGTCCACGTTCTCCTTCGTCACCACCACGACGCCGGTGTCGGTGAATGGCGGGGATTCGATTCCCCGGCGGTACCTGACGATGCTGTCGACGCCGGAATAGCCCATCTTGGCCGGAAACTGGGCGACCATGGCGTCGATCTCGCCACGCTTGACCGCCTCCAGTTCGCCCATCCCCGCCTTGCCGATGGAGCCGCGGCCCACCACCTTCAGGTCGCCGCCGAGGTTTTTTCCGAAGGCGCCGGCCGCCTGGACGGCGCAGAGCACAGCGGGACCTCCGATGATGTAGAGACCGTCCAGATCGGGATGCGCCGTCAGCAGATCGGTGGTGGCGTTGAAGGACTGGTCGCAAAACGGGACCCCCAGGGGAGATCCCACCAAGTCCAAACCGGGATATTTGCCGAGCCCCTCCTCGAATCCTTTCAGGATTTCCCGGCAGGGCAGAATGTTGGGTGGACACGCGATGATTCCCACCTTCCCTTGAGCGCCCAGGCGGTCGGCGAGACGGTCGGCGGCCATGGTGCCGCAGAGGACATTGTCGGTGGCCGCGAAGGTGACGATGGCTCCTTCGCTTATCCCGGTGTCGATGACGGTGATCGGTATCCCGGCCTGGTTCACCTTCAACACGGCGGGCGCCAGGGCGTTGGAGTCGCAGGGCGCCAAGACGATGCCATCCACACCGATCTGGATCATGTTCTCCACGATCTGGACCTGCTCCACGACGTGAGTCTCGCTCTTGGCGGCGTAAAGCAGCAGCTCCACGCCGCTCTCCTCGGCCGCCCGTTGGGCGCCGTCGATGGCGTCCAGCCAGAAGGGATCGGTGTAGGACTTGGAGATAAAGGCGATCCTCAGGCGGCCGTCGGCGGGGGTATCGGGACCCGGGGCAGCGCACGAACAGAGCAGCAACAGAGAGAAAAGGAACGCCAGGCATCGAGTCACAACGAGCGGGACACTACCATGATTCGGAAGGCCTTTGCAGATCGCCCGAAACCGTGACGCGCTTGCCTCACGGCACCGGATTCAATACCTTGGGTCGAGTCCGGGACGGCTTGGCCAAAGGGGCCGGGGGGACCGGTCCGGAAGTCGAACCCATTCAATCGGAGCGCCTCATCGAACGGGGGCAAGCGGCGCGAAAAGAGGAACACGGCATGCCCGGAAAACTGGACGGCAGGGTGGCGGTCATCACCGGCGGCGGCAGCGGCCTGGGGGAGTCTACGGCCAGGATTTTTGCGGCCGAAGGGGCCAAAGTGGTCATTGCGGACATCAACCTGGAGGCCGGAGAAGGCGTGGTCCGATCTCTCCGGGATTCCGGAACCGAAGCCCTTTTCGTCAAAACCAACGTTTCATCGGCCACGGACGCCCGCAACCTCATGGCTGCGGCCGTCGCCCGCTTCGGCCGGATCGACATCCTCATCAACAACGCCGGCGTCCAGGTGGAGAAGGCGGTTCCTGAGACCACGGAGGAGGATTGGGACTTCGTCCTGGGCGTCAATCTGAAGGGCCCGTTCCTCTGCTCCAAGTACGCCATCCGGCAGATGCGCAAGCAGAAATCGGGGAACATCGTCTGTATCTCGTCCCTTTCCGGCGTGGTGTCCAACGCGGAACAGGCTTCCTACAACGCCTCCAAGCACGGCTTGATCGGTCTGGCCAAGTGCATGGCCCATGACCACGCCCTGGAGGGGATCCGGGTGAACACGGTCTGCCCCGGCTCCATGAACACTCCCATGCTGGACGGCGTGCCGGAGGAACACCTGGCGCCCTATCGCAAAAGCAATCTGCTGGAGAGGTTCGCCGACCCGCACGAGGTGGCGAACTGCATTCTCTTCCTGGTGAGCGACGACGCTTCCTTCGTCACCGGCGCTGTTCTGGTGGCCGACGGAGGCTATACGACGAAGTGAGCCCGAAACGCACGGCTTCCGAGGCCGGCGCCCGGGAGACACGAACCGAAAGGAGCCAAATCGAATGTACGTGAAGAAGATCGACCACATCGCCGTCATGGTGAGCGACATCGAGAAATCGCTGCACTTCTATCGCGATCTGTTGGGTCTGGAGGTGGTGACTCCGGAAGAGCACATCGCGGGTCCGGTGGCGGAGATGGTGAAAAAGCCGGGCTGCCACATGCGAGAATACCGCATGCGCGCACCGGAGGGCGTCCAGGGGTACGACCGGAACGACGAAGGGGTGGCGTTGACCTTCGACATCATCCAGTGGTTGACGCCGGAAAGCCCCCAGGCGAGATACGAGATCCACCACGTGCCCAGCGCCCACATCTGCTTCGGAGTGGAGAACCTTCCTGAGATCTACAAACGATTGAAGGCGGAGGGCGTCGAGTTCGTTTCCCCTCCGGTCCGGTTCTCGGGAGAAGGGGACTGGCACGTGCTCTTCTTCTACGATCCCGACGGCAACCTCCTGGAGCTCAACGAGACCGGCACCGGCGGCCAGATCGAGCACGATTTCGAGTGGAGCGAATAGTAACGTAGGGGCAACCCTCGCGGTTGTCCTTGCTTTGAGGATTCTCCTGCCCCATCCCGACAGGACAGGCTCCCCGGCCATGCCGTGACGGCATCCCGGCGCGGCAGGGACAGATCACTCGACCCTCAGAAGGCGGAAACCCAGGTAGTGATAGCGATTCCCGGGGGCGGCGCCGGCGCGATACGCCGACCGGCTGCCGAGAGCGTCGTGGCTCCAACCGCCCCCCCGGCGGACCCGAAGGGAACCCGTCGCAGGACCCTTGGGATCCGTGACACTGCCTCCAGGGTACTCCCCGTACCGGTCCTCGACCCACTCCCACACGTTCCCCAGCATGTCGTGCAGCCCGAGATCATTCGCAGCCTTCTTCCCCACCGGATGAGTCCCGCACCGCGTCGCCGGGTACTGCGTTTCATTCCAGTCCGAACAATCGACCCCGCCCTCGTACCTCACTCCGCTGTTGCCGCCGTACCACGCAATCGTGTCCAACATGGGCACGTTGTTTTGCCCCAATAGATCCAAGTCTCCTGCAGGCGTGTCCGTCCAAGTTCCCGCCCGCGCCGCGTATTCCCACTCGGCCTCCGTCGGCAACCGGTACCGCGCTCTTCCCTCCATGCCGTTCAGCTTGCTGACGAACTGCTGCACGTCGTCCCACGAAACACTCTCCACCGGGCAGTCTCGGCCGCAGTTCTTGAAATCCGAGGGATTCGAACCCATCACCGCCTCCCACTGACCCTGAGTCACCTCGTATTTCCCCAGGTAAAACCCCCGGCTGATCTTCACCCGGGTCACCGGTTTTTCGTCATCGTCCGCAAACCCTCTCTCCGACCCCATCCGGAACTCGCCGGCCGGCACCCGCACGAACTCCATTCCGATGCTGTTGGTCCACTGGCACGGCGTCGAGGCTTCTTCCTGAGCCGTCAAGCTCCCGGCGAGGAGGAGTATGGTCCACCCGGCCACGGTCCCAAGCCGGCACCGTGAGATCGAGTTCCCGATCATGCTTCCTCCTCTCGGCTCCGGTTCGTCTTCGTTGGCCTGCGATGCAAAAGCCCCATATTGCCCCTGTCAATCCGTGGACCACCATCTCATGGAGTTGCCGCACCGGATCACGGATCCATGACCTCGAATCGGATGTCCAGGAGCCCGCTTGGATCCTGAGTGAGTTGCCGGATGATCCGCGCCAGGTTCAGCTCGGTGACCGGTTCCAGGCCTCTCGCGTCTAACCGGACGTCGCAGTGGGGACAATGATCTCTTGCCGGAATGTGTTTCGGGAAGAGGATCTCTTCGTTGCAACTGAGGCAGACCAGGCGGATGGCTTGGATGTCATCCAAGCCGAACAACTTTCGATTCTCCGACATTGCCGTCATCCCTACTGTCAATTCAGCGTCCGGTCGACTCAACCAACGTGTCCGGCCCAATTCAGCCGGCTCTACCAGAACAGCCGGCGTCATTCCTCCAGGTTGTGTGTGGATCTGGTCCGTCGGTGATACCGGCGCCGAACTAATCGATTCGCCGCCGGCTTCTTGCAGAAGGAGTGACACCGTGAGGAGCGCGTAAAGGCCACCTCCAGTGCAGGTTCCCGAACCCCACGGCAGTCGATCTTGAAGATGACGCCGCGAATCGGAGACAAACGGGCACTTTTCCTGCCACCATATTCGAGAGGACGTCCTATGCTGGACTGAAACCGGATTCCGGGTCGAGTAGAATAAGACTCAGGCTGGCTCTTCCTCCAGCATAGGACGAGTTGGTTTAGAGCCCGCAGGGTGTTGCAGCACCCGGCGGGCTCACCCACGACCCCACCATACACCAGAAGTCCCCTTTCGGACAAGGTTTTCCCCCTCACTTTTCCCCAATGGAATTTCTCCTTATTTTGTAGTAGTTTGGACTGTTTATTGTTTTCCAAAACACCGACCGGCCAGAGGCCGAAGTGTCTCCGGACCGCGCCTGTCCCTGTCATCCTGAGTTAATGACATTAGTCGCAATGCACCTGTAATTTGGCAAATTCAGGTCGAGATTTCAGGCAATAGGTTGGCGGGTGAGAGGGGGATAAGTCCGGCTAATTTATTTCGATTTCCTTCCTGTGAGTGTCATTATGGTTCCTCTCCTTTCTTGTAACGTTCCATTCTTCCCCGCTTCCTTCGTCGAGCGTGACGTAACGGCCTGCTTCGATGCCGGTCCACTCCTCCACGAGACCGCTGGGCCAGTGAGCCCGGACTCGGATCACTTTGGCGGAATCGCCCAATCCCACGAGGATTCGGGGATCGTTGGATGAGGCATAGCTGCCGTCGGTCCGGACCCGGCGCCAGAGGGTCGGCCCTCTTTCGCGGAACACTCCGACCCAGGCTCCCAGTGCATCCCGATTGCTCTTTCGTCCCACCAGGCGCAGGCCCAACCAGCGATTTTCCGTTCCGGCCCGGTTGACCAGCAACCGGGTGCGTCCGTTGTTGTTGAAGAGCACCACGTCGGTGTCTCCGTCGTTGTCCATGTCCCCGAACGCCGCGCCGCGGCTCACTTCCGAGAGCCGGAACACCGGTCCCGCCTGGCTGGTCACTTCCCGGAACCGGCCGTCGCCCAGGTTGCGAAAGAGCTGGTTCGGCTGATGCAACGGATACGGGTCGCCCCGTCTCGCCAGGGCCTCGATGGTCCTGACTTCCCCGTTGGCGGCGAACAGGTCCAGCCAACCGTCGTTGTCGTAGTCGAAGAACCGCGTGCCGAAGGCCGTGAACGGGAGGCTGGAGACGGCCAGGTTGGCTTCCAGCGACGCGTCCTTGAAAAAACCCGTGCCGTCATTGGTGTAGAGGGTGTTCTTCTCGCTCTTCAGATGCGTCATGAAAAGGTCTTCGTCCCCGTCGTTGTCAAAATCCGCCGCGTCGACTCCCATGCTGGACTCGGCCATTCCGTCCCGGTTGAAGGCGGCTCCGGCCAGCAGGGACTCGTTCATGAAGGTCCCGTCCTTCTGATTGATCCAGAGGTCGTTGGGCCTCTGGTCGTTGGCCACGTAGACGTCCGGCCAGCCGTCGGCGTTCAGGTCGGCCGCCACCACGCCCAATGCCCCGTGGTACTCCCTTGAGATCTGGCTCCTGGCCGACACGTCCTCGAAGCTTCCGTCCCGCCGGTTTCGATAGAGGCGATTGGGCACCGGCTCATAACCCAGGGGACCGCAGTAGTCGACGGCACCGCTGGGAGCATGGCAGAGCTTCTGGTTGGAGAATCTGAAATCGACGTAGTTCCCCAGGAAGAGGTCGAGCCAACCGTCCCGGTCGTAGTCCAGAAAGGCCGCACTCACCCCCCATCTCCCGTCGCCGGTGCCGGTTTTCGCGGTGACGTCCTCGAAGGTGCCGTCGCCCCGGTTCCGAAACATCTGATTGGGGCCGAAGTTCATGACGTAGAGGTCGACCCAGCCGTCGTTGTCGAAGTCCGCTGTGGCCACCCCCATTCCGTAACCGAGTGACCGGATCCCGCTGGCGGCGGTGACGTCGGTAAAGCGGACCCGGCGGGTTCCATCCGGCTGCACCAGCAGATCGTTCCGGTAGAGCCGGTCCATAGGAGCCGTCCCCGCCCGGGAAACGCCGGTGCCGCCGGACGGATCACCCTCTCCCAACATGTGCCCCTGGATCACATAGAGGTCCAGGTCGCCGTCGCTGTCGTAGTCGAACAGGGCGCCGCCTCCGCCCACCATCTCGCAGTAGTAGAACTTGCCCGACATGCCGTTGAAATGGACGAAGTCGAGGCCTGCCTTTTCCGTTTCGTCGGAGAAAACCCCGTCTGCGCCGCCTCCCGACCGGGAGAAACCGGTGAGGATTCCGGCGTTTATGAGCAGGATCAGAAAAACGAGCTGCAGAGTCGACCTTCGCAAAGTTGGACTCAGGACACCGCCTCGCCGGCGGACTCGACGGACACCTTGAGGGTCTGCAGAAACCGGGCCGCAACCGCACCATCCACCGCCCGGTGATCGGCGTTCAGGGTCACCTGCATCCTGGAGCGGACGGCGACCTTCCCGTCTACCACCACCGGCACGGCGCGGACCGTCCCCACCGATAGGATCCCCACCTCAGGCGGATTCAGGATGGAGGTGAACTGCTCGATGCCGTACATGCCCAGGTTGGAGACCGAGAAGGTGCTTCCCTTCATCTCCTCGGGCTGGAGCGACCGTTTTCGGGATCGATGGGCCAGATCCGCCAGTTCCGTCTGGATCCGTTCGATTTCCTTCCGCTCCACGTTGTGCAACACCGGAACCACGAGGCCGTCTTCCAGCGAGACGGCCACGCCCAGATGGACTGACGCGAACTCGCGGATCTCCTCCTCCACAACGTGGGCGTTGAGCCGGGGGTGCTTCATGAGCGCGCCGGCCACCGCTTTCAGCAGGCAGGGCGTGAGCCGGCGTTGCGGAGTCGTCCTGGCCTGCAGTTCGGTCACGTCCAGAGAGAGGGAGAGGGTGATGTGGGGTGCGTTCCGGTAGCTCTCGCTCGTGCGGCGGGCGATGGAGCGCCGTGTTCCCTTGATGGGAACGGCGCGATACTCCGATTCCGCGGCGGCGTCTTTCTTGGAAGCAGTCTGGTGCGCCTCCAGATCCCGGGGCAGAATGGCGCCCTTGGGTCCGGTTCCCGTGACGGCGGCCAGGTCAATGCCCAACTTCCGGGCCAGCTTCCTGGCTCGAGGGGTTGCCCGGACCCTTCCCCGGCGGGCCGGTGACCGGGCTGGTGGAGTCTTGGTTTCGCGTTCACGGCGGGCGGTTCCGGGGCGAGCGGAGGGTCGCTGCGGCCTGGGCGCACCGACGGCCGGCGGGGGGGCCGCTTCACCTTCGTTCAGGAGCCAGGCGATCCCCTGCCCCACCGGGACCTCGTCCCCCTCCCGGGCCGTGACGTTGGACAGGATCCCCGAAGCGGAGGCCTCGATCTCCATCACCGCCTTGTCGGTCTCGATCTCCATCAGGGGCTCGCCCCGGGCCACGAACTCCCCCTCGGACTTGAGCCAACGCACCAGGACGCCCTGCTCCTGGGACATTTCCAGCGCAGGCATGATGACTTCAGTGGCCACGTTGCTTCTCCGGCTGGGATGGGCGGCGCAGGCCCCTAGTCTTCGAACATCTGGCGGGCGATCTCGACGACCTGCTCCTTGCCGGGAATGGTCAGGTCCTCCAGCGTCGGTGAGAACGGAACGGGGACATCCATGGCGCCCAGCCTCCGAACCGGAGCCTCCAGGTCGAAAAACAGATTTTCGCCGACCAGAGCCGCGATCTCGGCTCCCGCCCCGTAGCGCTGGTAACCCTCGTCGATCACCAGGCACCGTCCCGTCTTTCGGACCGAGTCCAGCAACGTCTCTTCGTCCAACGGCGCCAGGGTGCGCGGGTCGATGACCTCCGACTCGATTCCCTCCTCCGCCAGCTCGGACGCAGCATCCAAGGCCTGGCGGACCATGCTGGAGGTGGCGACGAGGGTCAGGTCATCTCCCACCCGCTTCACGTCGGCGCGGCCGAAAGGGATGGTGTACTCGTGGGATGGATCGGGGACCGGACCCTTCTGGTAGATGTCCACCTTGTCCTGTAGGAAGATCACGGGGTTTTCGTCCCGGATGGCGGTCTTCATCAGCCCTTTGGCGTCGTAAGGACTGGAGGGCAGCACCACCTTCAACCCGGGGATGTGGGCGAACCAGGCTTGCAGGCTCTGAGAATGCTGGGCCGCCAAACGGCGCCCGGCTCCCATGGAGGTGAGGAAGACCATGGGGACGCTTGTCATCCCGCCCGACATGTAATAGGTCTTGGCCGCCTGGTTGACGATCTGATCGGAGGCGAGCGGCAGAAAGTCGCCGAACATGATCTCGACGATGGGCCGCAGACCGGTCATGGCCGCCCCCACCCCCAGCCCGGCGATCCCGGCTTCGGAGATGGGCGTGTCCAGGACCCGTTCCGCCCCAAACCGGTCCAGGAGTCCTTCGGTCACCTTCCAGACCCCGCCGGCCGCCGCCACGTCCTCGCCGAACAGGATCACCCGGTGGTCGCGATCCATCTCCTCCCGGATCGCTTCGTTGACGGCCTGGCTGAAGGTGAGTTGGCGGGTTTCAGTCAGCGAAGACATGTCGGTCCACCTCTTCCGGGTCCGGGAACGGCGCCTCTTGAGCCAATCGGGCGGCTTCCTCCACTTCGGCGTTGACCGCCTCCGCCATGGCGTCCAACTCCGACTCGCTGGTGTGCCCGGCCTCAAGCAACTGCTTCCGCAGTCGCTCGATGGGGTCGCGCCGGGTCCGCCACAGGTCCTCTTCTTCGCGCGACCGGTAGGGCCGGGTCCGGTCCGACATGCCGTGGCCCAGATAGCGATAGGTGTCGAAGACGAAGAAGCTGGGCCCCTCCCCGTTCCTGGCGCGCTGTACGGCGGCGTGCGTGGCATCGTAGACGGCCAGGACGTCCATGCCGTCCACTTCGGCGGAAGGGATGCCGAAGGCTTCGCCGCGGAGCGTGAGACGGCCGGCCGTGACCTGCTCCGTCGGCGTGTACTCCCCGTAGTGATTGTTTTCACAGGCGAAGATGGCGGGCAGATTCCAGATGGCGGCCAGGTTCATCGATTCCAGCAGGATGCCCTCGTTGAGGGCTCCATCGCCGAAAAACGACACGCCGACGCCCCGGTTCCGGAGAACTTTCGCCGAGAGAGCGGCGCCGGTCGCCAGCGGAATGCCGCCGCCGATGATGGCGTTGGCGCCCAGGTGGCCCGTCTCCCGGTCGGCGATGTGCATGGACCCGCCCTTGCCGCGGCAGTATCCGTTCGCCTTGCCCAGCAGTTCCCCGAACATGGGGACGAGGCCGGCGCCCTTGGCGTAGCAGTGCCCGTGCCCGCGATGCGTGCTGGTGATGTAGTCGTTGTGGTCGAGGTGAGCGCAGACGCCGACGGCCACCGCCTCCTGTCCGATGGAGAGATGGGTGATGCCGGGCATCTCGGCCCGTTCGTAGAATTCCCCCACGCGAAACTCGAACGCCCGAATCGTGAGCATCTGGCGCAGGAAGTCCAGCCGGGTGGCGGGATCAAGTTGTTGCGACGGGGTCGATTCGGTTGTCAACGCCATGAGCGCCTCTGGTGTTGGATGGGACTCAGTGCGAGCCGGCGCCGGTCCGGCGACCGCCCGCTGGAAACCCGGCGAGACTAACAAGAAAACCGGTTAAAGTCGATTCTGCCACCGTGCGGCATTTACCCAGATCCGTCAAGCCACGAACTGAAGCTTCACGCCGCAAACGGAGGCGATCTTGGTCACTGTACCAAGCCGCGGATCTCTCTTGCCCGACAAGCTGCGGGAGAGGCCCACACGGTCGATATCGGCTCGACGTGCGATCTCTGAGACGCCCCCCTGCGCTGCTGCCACGTTACGGAAGGCTTTCATCAACAATCGAGGGTCGCCGTCGAACTCCTCGATCACAGCGTTCAGATACGCGGCGATGTCTTCCGGTGTCCGGAGGTAATGGTCAGTTCTGTGTTCTTTTACGGGCATGTCGCTCCTCCTCTCGGTATGCCTTCCAACACGCCTGAGCCTTGTGGATGTCGCGGCGTTGCCGCCTCTTGGTCCCGCCGGTCAACAGGATCACCAGATTCATACTGTCCAAGCCATAGTACACCCGGTATCCGGGGCCGAAGTCGATTCGAAGCTCCGAAACGCCCTTGCCCACACCTTTGTGGTCACCGAAGTTTCCAAGTTCGACCCGGTCGATCCGGGTCAGGATGCGAGATCGGACCTCAGTGCCCTGCCTTTGAAGCCATCTGTCAAAGTAGTCCGTTCCGTCTTCCGCCACATAGTGGACGACCTTGATCATGTCAAAATTGTAGCCAATTGACTACAGACCGTGACGGGAGAGAACGCATCAAAAAATGGCCGGGAAGCATCCGGTGGGGAAATTTCTCCTTCCTTTGTCACCCACAATTCTGTTTCAGACTTGAATAGTCTCATTATTAAGACTATATTAGTCACTATGACGACGGTGTCGATTTCCGAGTTGAAGGCCAATCTCTCATACTACGTTCGGGAGGTCCGGCGAGGCGGGGAGGTCCAGATTCTCGACCGCGGCAAACCGGTCGCGAGACTTGTTGCAACAGGAGCCGGGGAAGACCAGGGAGCCCGAGAACGGCTGATCAGCCAAGGAGTGATCAGACCGGGCCGAGGCGGCGCGGCTGCTATTCTGGACAAGCCTCGACTGGTGTTGCCGGTGAGCATTTCCGAGGCGCTGGCCGAGGATCGCAAGGACCGGTTGTGAGGTACTGGGATGCATCTGCGGTGGTGCCGCTGATCATTGCCGAAACCAAAAGTGGCTGGGCACATGATCGATTGGCGGAAGACGACCGGATCATCACCTGGGCCTGGACAAGAACCGAGATCGTAAGCGCGATTGAACGACGGACACGTGAAGAGGCGCTGACTCGCCTGCAGCGGCGAAACCTGCTCAGACAATTCGATGCCTTCGCCTCCCATTGGGATGAGGTAACGGACATCCTCGCCGTTCGAGTGCGAGCGAACCTGCTGTTGGCACGGCATTCCTTGCGCGCCGCGGATGCGGGTCAGCTTGCCGCCGCGATGTTGGTGCAGGAACAATTGAGTTCCCCTCTCACCTTCGTTTGTCTTGACCAGCGGCTGTCGATCGCCGCCGAATTGGAGGGTCTCGACGTGATGCCGTAAGTGAGGTTTCCTTCCCCGTGAACCATCGGAGTGCGGCGGCAAGAAAGCCGCTGTCCCAACAAGAACCTACTATCAGCAACACCTGATCGGAATTGGTAGACTTACGCAGGTATAGACGGACCGATTTCCACTTCCGGAATCGAATCCATGAATAGTCGGCCGTGGTTGCTACTCGCCGTCGTATCCAGTTGCTTGCTGCCGTTTCTGGAGGGTAGTTCCAGCCGTTCCGAAGCGGACGGGTCTTTGGCGGCCGACGCTCTCCAGATCCTGGAGCGGGACTGCCTTGCCTGCCATGGCGTGGCGCGCCAGGGGGGACTTGATCTGGGCAGCCGGCAAGCTCTGCTGGAAGGCGGCCACCGGGGTCCGGCGGCGGTCCCCGGAGACGCCGGCTCGAGCCTGCTGTTTCTGGCCGCGTCCCATGACGGCGAGCTGAAAATGCCTCCGGGCGGCTCTCCGCTGGCGGCTGCGGATCTGGAAGTGCTGCGCGGCTGGATCGACGGCGGCCTCCCCTGGGCCAGCGTTCGCGATGACGGTCCCTCCCCACCCTCCTGGTGGTCGTTCCGGAAGCTCCAGCGGCCTGCCGTTCCGGCGGCGGATGCGGACGGTTGGGTCAGCAACCCCATCGATGCCTTCGTGCTGGCCCGGTTGCAGGAGAAGGGCTTGAAACCGGCTCCCGAGGCCGACCGGAGAACCCTGATCCGAAGGGCCTACTTCGACCTCATCGGACTTCCGCCGACGCCGGAGCAGATGGACCGGCACCTGGGAGACGACTCGCCGGACGCCTACGGCAGGATGGTGGGCGAGTTGCTGGAATCGCCGCGCTACGGCGAGCGCTGGGCCCGGCACTGGCTGGACGTGGTCCGCTATGCCGACAGCAGCGGATACGAGTCGGATCACTACTATCCCAACGCCTGGCGCTATCGGGACTACGTCATCAAGTCGTTCAACGAGGACAAGCCCTACGACCGCTTCCTGCAGGAGCAGATCGCCGGAGACGAGCTTTGGCCCCAACGATTCGAGCTGCTGGGGAGCCGGACCATTCCCCTGAAGAAGAACGAATACCTGGAAGCCCGGGTCGGAACCGGCCTCTACACGTTCGGGCCGGAAGTGCTGGAGTCGATGCAGGATGGCGCGCAATTGCGCGCCGAGGAGCTGACCGACTGGGCGGACACCACCGGCGCCGCCTTCCTGGGGCTCACTCTGGGCTGCGCCCGCTGTCACGATCACAAGGCCGACCCCATCAGCCAGAGGGACTACTACGCATTCCAAGCGCTGTTTGCCAACAGCCGCAAGGTCGACATCCCCGTCATGAGTCCCATTCAGGCGGTCTCGCGGAACATCGACTACCCCGCCGTCATCGCCGTGGACGAAGGCCGTTCCGCTTACCGCCGATTCGAGAAACAGGTCAAAAAGAGGATCGAACAGGAGCAGAAAGCGAAATTTCCACCGGAGGTGGTCGAGGCCTACGAGACGGAAAAGGATCGTCGGACCCCGGAGCAGGAAGAATTGGCGAAGCTCCTGATGGAGGCGGTTCGTGCAGTCAAGTTCGAGGAGGCTCTGACCGGGCCGGAGAAGGACGAACACGAAAAATTGCTTATCGGGCTGGCCCGGGCCGTACTCAAGGTCTCCGAGATCGAGGGCTCCAATCTGGTCCGGTTCGAAGGACTGCTTGAGTTGCCGACCGCTTCAGTGCTGGGTCACTACGATCCGGAGGCTTCCGCGCCCGTTCACGTCTTGAGTCGAGGCGAGTTCAGACAAAAGGAGGAACGGGTCGGACCCGGCTTCCCGGCGGTGTTGAGCGGGGAGACCGATCCCAATGGCGTCTTCTCGGGATCAATGGACAAACGCCCCCGCAAGCAGTTGGCGCTCTGGCTGAGCCGTCCCGACCACCCTCTCACCGCCCGGGTCATGGTGAACCGGCTCTGGCAGTGGCATTTGGGACGAGGACTGGTGAGAACTCCCAACGACTACGGCCGCCAGGGGGAGGCTCCCAGCCATCCGCAGCTCCTGGATTGGCTGGCTGTCGAGTTCACAGCCCGGAACTGGAGCCTGAAGGCGATGCACTGGCTGATCCTGAACTCCAGCACCTACCGCATGTCCAGCTTGCACAGCGACCCGGCCGCTCTCTCTCTGGACCCCGAAAACCGTCTCCTCTGGAGAATGAACCGGCGGCGGTTGGAAGCGGAAGTCCTCTGGGACGCCACACTTGCGGCGGCCGGCACTTTGAATCTCGGGGCGTACGGCCGTCCGGCGGCGCCGCCGCTGGGAGATGAAGAGATGGCAAGCCTGGGAGGTCCCAAAGGTTGGCTGACCGCTGCGGACCCCGAATCCCAGTACCGCCGGGGCGTCTACATCCTCAGCCGCCGCAATCTCCGGTTTCCCATGTTCGACGTCTTCGACAGCCCCCAGAACGCCGTGAGTTGCCCCCGCCGCGACGTCACCACGGTGGCGCCGCAGGCCCTCTGGTTCCTCAACAACCGGATGGCCTTCCGGCAGGCCGTGGCCTTTGCGTCCCGGCTGGTGGAGAGCGAGGGGGACGACCCGGCAGCCTGGGTCGAAAAAGCGTGGCGGCTGGCCTTGAGCCGGGCGCCTTCGCCCGAGGAGAAGAAGGAGGCGCTGGAATTGATGTCGGCCCGGGCCCGCGAGGTGAAGACGGAGAGTTGGTCCGAGCTGCCGGCCGAGCTCGAGAAAATCCCGCGGCCCCGGGCGGCAGCCTTGACCCAGCTCTGCCTGGGCCTGTTTAATCTCAACGAGTTCAGCCATATTGACTGAGAAGCGGCAAGATCCATGAATCCCTTCCGTTGCCAGCGCCATGAGACGGCCGGCTCCCGCCGGGAGTTTCTGAGCAAGTGGGGAATGGGCTTCGGGTCCCTGCCGTTGATCCATCTGCTGGAGCGGGAATCGTTCTTCCGGACGGCCTCCGCCAAGGGAACCCGGGAACCGGTCCCGCACCCGCTCGCGCCCAAGCCGCCGCACCGGAGCGCCCGCGGCCGCAACGTGGTCTTTATCTATCTCCAGGGAGGCGCCAGCCACGTGGACACCCTGGATCCCAAGCCGGTCCTGACCCGCTTCGATGGTCAGACCCTTCCTCAGAGCTTCGCCTCGGACGATCTCAATTTCGCCAATATCGCCGCCGGAGATGCCAAGCTGATGGGTTCGGACATCCCCTTTCGCCGGTACGGCGACTCGGGCCTGGAAATTTCGGATCTCATGCGGAACGTGGCCGCCCATGCCGACGATCTGGCGGTGGTGCGCTCCTGTTACCACGACTCCTTCGTCCACGGTCCGGCGAGCAACTATCTCAGCACCGGCTCCATCCTGAACGGGCATCCCAGCGTCGGGTCCTGGATCCTCTACGGCCTGGGGAGCGAGAACGACAACCTTCCCGCCTACATGGTGATGACCGACGGCAACTTGTGGGGCCGGACCAACCGGAACCACTTCGGCTCCGGGTTCCTGCCCGCCATCTATCAGGGCACCCTGCTCCGTTCCGAGGGCTCTCCCCTCAAGGACCTGACTCCGCCCCGGGAGATGACCGCGGCGGATCAGCGGAACCTCCTGGACTGGATCCGGAAGTCGAACCGGCGGCACTACCAGGACCGCGCCGACGACACGAGTCTGGCGGCTCGCATCACCAACTACGAGCTGGCCTTCCGGATGCAGACCGCTGCGCCGGAATTGGTGGACCTTTCCCGGGAGCCGGAACACGTCCGGCGCCTATACGGACTGGACCAGGAAAAGAGCCGGAAGTTCGGGCGGATGTGCCTGCTGACCCGGCGCATGTTGGAGCGCGGCGTCCGTTTCGTGCACCTGATCAGCACCGACTGGGACGGCCACGAGCAGTGCTCCCGAAACCACTGGGAAAACTCCAGGAAGGTGGACCAGCCCATCGCCGGCCTCCTGCAGGATCTCAAACAGCGCGGACTGATGGACAGCACCCTCGTATTCTGTTCCGGAGAGTTCGGCCGAACCCCATTCGTGCAGGGGAAACTCGGCCGGGACCACCACCCGTACGGCTTCTCCTGCTGGATGGCGGGAGCCGGAATCCAGGGAGGAAAGGCCATCGGCGCCACCGACGATCTGGGAATGAAGGTGACCGAGGACAAGGTCCACGTCCACGACCTGCACGCCACCATCCTCTCCCTGCTGGGTCTGGACCACGAAGGACTCACCTACTTCTTCCAGGGACGAGACCGGCGGCTCACCGACGTGGGCGGATACAACGACCTCTCGCAACGGCTCCTTCAGGCGAGCTAATATTAGATCTGGAAAACTTGGGAGATTTCTCCATTGGAAAATCAGTTCACGGCCATTATCGAGCAGGACGGAGACTGGCACATCGCCTATTGCCCTGAAATCCCTGGAGCCAATGGACAGGGAAGAACCAAGCGTGAAGCCCGCGACAATTTAGCTGAAGCCATAGCACTTATCCTGGAGGATCGGCGCGAGGAGGGATTGCGGGGTGTACCCCCTGAAGCAATCCGAGAAACTGTCACGGTGCCATGAAGAGGTCCGGCCTGCTCCGGCACCTCCGAAGGCACGGGTGTTTTCTCAAGCGGGAAGGAAGATCTCACTCGCTTTGGTGCAATCCGAATACGGGCGCAGTCGAGACCGTCCCACGTCATCTTGAGATACCCAACCGTTTGGCAGATAAGATCTGTCGGAACCTCTCGGTTCCGGTGGTCGGGAAAAGATAATTCTCGTCCAAACCCGAGATCAAAGGCGATCAGCAGCGCACTACGTGCCGTGTGGGATTGCAACGTGAAGTCTGTACGGAGCGCTATTGTCAGGACCTCCGTGGGAATAGCTCGGCAGACTACAAGATCCCTACTGACGATGATTGTGATGGTGGGACTCGGAGTGGCGACGGCAGCCGGCGAGGTCTACGTGACGGAGATTCGGCTGGATCGAACTCTTTACACGGAGGGCGGTAAGCGGTTGGACCGGGGTGGCTTCGACCTGGAAGTCCGCCGCGAGGAGGAGGGCTGTTCCCTGGTCTTTCTGCGGGGCGAGCAGGTCGTGACCACTGTCGCGGGCCAAGAGGGCGCTGAAACGGAGACGGATCGAGTCATTCCCTTGGTCGGAACTCTGTATCTCCGGTCGACGGCCGTCCCGCTGGGAACGGCGGAAGAAAGGCAGTTGAGCAAGACGGGCCGGCCGCAGTACCAGGACCAGGAGCAAAACTGGGAGAATACGCTCCGGGCCTTTCGCGGATCGGAGGACTCGGAGGTCCACTTTCTCTTTCAGAGGAGGAGGAATTGGGGCGATTGGGAGCAGGTCCGTTTCAGGCTGTTCCTGGAGAATCCGGCCAGGAACCGCTGACGCCCCCGGTCAACCCTCAGGCTGCAGCAACGTCACGAAGGCGGACTGCCTGGGGTCCTTTGCCAGGAAGCGCCGCACCCACCACTGACCCGACTCCGACGCCACGGCTTCACCGAACAGTCTCGCGTCGTTGTCCATGCCGCGGCTGAATCCGCGTTCGTAACCGAACCGCATGGCATCCAGGGCCAGCCGGGCCGCGAACCGGCGAGCGGCCCGAAGACCTTCCGCCGCTTCGCCGACGGGCGTGGGTGATTGCAGGATTCCGCTCACGGCATCGCTTCCGTAAAGCGCCTCCAACGCCCGGCTTTGACCGGCGGCAAGCTCGTCCCAATCGGACGCCTGGAATCGGCGCGCACCGGACCGGAGCTCGTCCGCTACCCGGAACGCCCTGGTCAGAGCGGTGGAGGCGGGATGGAGCTCGTGGGCCAGCCCGATCCGGACCGCCGTGCGTCCGTCCACCGACTCTCCGTTGACCGCCATTTCGGCGGCTCTCCGCGGACCGACGAGCCTCGGCAGCCGCTGCATGCCCCCGTACCCCGGGATGATGCCGAGCTTCACCTCCGGCTGTCCGATGACGGCATTTTCGGTGACGATTCGATAGTGGGTGCTCATGGCCAGCTCGTTGCCGCCGCCCAGTGCGAAACCGTCCACGATCGACACCACCGGAAGAGGCAGGGTTTCCACTCGCCGGAAGAGAGCCATGTTCTCCGCCGCCAGCCGCCGGATGGACTCGGCGTCCCCTCCCACAAAGCCCTGAACGTCGGCCCCCGCCACGAATGCGCGTCCGGAACCGCGCACGATCAGGGCGGTCGTCCTCCCTCCGTGGAGGGTTCCGTGCGCTCCGAGCTCCTCCGTCAGTTGGGCAAGCTGGGCCAGCAGTTCCTGATTGAGGGCATTCAGGGCGTCCGGCCGCCGGAGGGTGAGGATTCCCACCTCTTCGATCAGGCTCAAGTCGATGAACCGGCCGTTTTCCGGGTCGGCCTCGCGGAGCGTCCTGCCCAGGTATTCGGCCTCGTAGTCGGAGATCTTCCGGCCCGCACCGTCCGCCTGGACGAGCGACACACCCTTGGGTTTCGCCATGGTGCCGTCCAGCATCTTCTGCTGGATCTCCGGCAAACCCGCCAGATCCACCACTTCCAGGTCCTCCTGGTCCATGACGATCCGGTTCCGGGCCAACAGGCGAACCGTCTCGCGGGCCTGTGCGGCCCGATACATGTGGGATCCGGAGACGGTCAGATCGGACGACCCGCGGGCCACGATGATGCCGCAGGACATCTCGTCCTTCTCGTCATGGTCCCTCAACAGGAAGGTGCTGACATGGAGCGTGCTCTGATCGGGACGCTCCACGATGAAGTCCGGATTGACCCGGGGGCCGAAGACCTCCCAGATGGCCCTCCCGAGAGCGCGTGCGTCCAGCATGAAGTCGGACATGTAGGCGGGATTCGGCGTCCCTTCGTCGGTCAAGGGATCCGGCATGTCGACGGGTAGCCGGAACCGGTCGCGGTCGATGATCCGCGACCCGTCGAGGCCCATGCGGGACAGAGCGGCCAGTCCCTCTGCTTCCCGGGAACGGGACGCGACCACCGCCAGGTCCGCCCGCCGCTGAAGCGCCGCTTCGACGAACTCCCGCGCGTACCGGTCAGCGCCCCAGACCAGCCCTCTTCGCCCCGGCAGCAGCCCGATCTCCGAGAAGATCTCCGCTGGGGTCCCGCTCCGAAAGAGGACCTGCTTCTGGCGCATCCAGACCCAGCGGGCATCCAGGACGAACCGGCGTCCGTCGTAGAAGAAGGTCTCCTTGTATTCGCCCTTGAGGCCACGTCCGGTGGCGCCGAAGAAGGCGAGCCGGCCCTTGGGGGCAAGAACCGAAACCAGCAGGGGGAAATTGGCGCCCCCGGTATGCTCGAAGACCGTGTCCACCGGACGGCCGTCGTTGGCGGCCAGCACGATGCGGCGAAAGGGCTCGGTCCGGGCATGCCACTTGCCGTATTCCTCCCCGACGTCGACCACGCCGAAGACTTCGGCCGGGATCTGCCGCCGGTCGACGAAGGAGTCGGCGATTCCCCGCTCGATGAGCGACCGGCCCAACGCCGGATTGGAACCCATCAGGACCACGCGGGCCCCGAGGGCCTTTCCCAGTTGCGCGGCGGCGAAGCTGGTTCCCTTCCCTCCGCCCAGGACCAGCATGGAGTCTCCCGGACCGACGGCCAGGCGCTCCACCACGGTGCGGTAGGCCGTTCCATAGGTGAGCAGCATGGCCGACAACTGCTCGGGACTATGGCTGCCGAGGGAGGGAGGGACCGGAATGGCCCGTTCCTCGTCGACCATGGCGAACTGGGCATTGAAGCCGTCGTGGGTCTCATAGCCTCGAATGTTGTGTCCGGTCCAGGAATCGAGAATGACGGCCTGACCCACCTTCACCGACCGGACCGCGGGACCGGCATCCACCACGATTCCCAGCGCGTCGCTTCCCGGAATGTGGAGGATGGCGCTGTCGCCCCGGGCGAAGACGGGAACCGGCAGTCCCAGAGCCGCGAAATTGGTATTGAAGTTGGGTCCGCTGGCCAGAACGGCCACCAGGACTCCCCGGGCGTCGGCCGCACGGAGGCGTGGAACCTCTACCTCCTCCAAGCGGACCACGTCCCGGGGTGGACCGTATTGGTCCCGGTACAGGGTCAGGGCATGCATCCGACTCGGGATGGAACGGCCCAGATTCGGACAGGAACCAAGCGGCCAGGGAGTATCGAGGCTATCCGATCTGACGGACGGGTTCACGACGGGCTGTCAGATCAATTCCGGGATGGGCTGCCCCATGGTGTCGTCGAAACCGTTGGCGATGTAGACGGGACGACCCACGGGGGCCATGTAGGTCTTGGTCCAATCGATTCCCAGCGCCTTGTAGATGGTGGCGTAAAGGTCGCCGATGGAGATGGGGCGTTCCGCAACGTAGGCCGCCCGGTCGTCGCTGACGCCGATGACCTGTCCCCCCTGGATACCGCCGCCGCCCAGCGCCAGCGACCAGCAGTGGGGCCAGTGATCCCGTCCCAGGCCGGGATTGATGTGGGGGGTGCGTCCGAACTCTCCCATGACCAGCACCACCGTCGATTCCCACAGACCTCTCTGGTCCAGATCTTCCAACAGAGCGGAGAGCGCCTTGTCCAGGGGAGGCGTCAAGTCGTCCTTCATCCGCTTGTCGTTGCTCCCGTGCGTGTCCCACTGCCCGTGTTTGTAGCCGGCCGCCGTGACGAAGCGGCATCCGGCCTCCACCAGGCGGCGGGCCATCAGCACGCTCTGTCCGAAGCGGTGGCGTCCATACGCGTCCCGGGTCTTCTCCGATTCGCTGGAGAGGTCGAAGGCCTTCTGGACGTGCGGCGACAGGATCATGCCCAGCGCCTGCTCGCGATACGTGTCCATCTTGCCGAACTCGGCGACCTCCTGGGTGGACCGATAGTGCCGGTCAACGATGCTGAGCAGAGTCTTGCGATCCTCGATGGCCGCGGCGGAAACCGTTTTGGGCAACCGGAGATCGGGCACGGCGAATTCCTCGCCGCTGGGGTCCGGCAGGACCATGGCGTCATACTCGGCTCCGATGTACGAGCCCTTGAAGGCCTCCTCGTAGTTGTAGAAGTCGTTCTCCCAAGGCATGGGGACCGTGGTGAACGGCGGCATGTTGTTGCGGGCGCCCATTTCCTTGGCCACGATCGACCCGAATCCCGGGAACTTCATGGTGGGGCTGGGCCGATGGCCGGTCAGCGACTCGATGGTTCCCTGCGGGTGGTTGGTCTCCTCCGTCCGCATGGAACGGATCAGCGAGAGCTTGTCCATGTGTTGGGCCGTCTTGGGCAGGAGTTCGGAGATGCGGATGCCGTCGACATTGGTGGCGATGGAGCCGAAGTTGGTGTTCCCCTTGGGGTCCCAGGTGTCCATCTGGCTGGGACCGCCCTCCAGGAAGAGGAGAATGCACGCCTGCGCCTGTCCGGCCGCCGGCTTGTCGTTGGAGGCCGCTTGGAGACGTTCCAGCCTGAAGAGGTCGCCGGCGTTCATCCCGAGAAAGCTCAGGGAGCCGACACGGAGGAAGTCGCGGCGCCCGAGTCTGGTCCGCCTGCACTGGAAACATCGGTATTCTTTCGACATTCTTTCTCCGTTGGTCATTGGGGTGTCAAATTTTCAGTCGTCCGTTCCCTTTTGGCCTCATCGTTTCGCGGGAGTTCGGCGGTTTGGAAACCGCCGCTCCACCTCAATGATTGTATGCGAACTCCCGCGAACTGATGAGGGCCCACATCAGGTTCGCCAATTGCTCCGGCCGCGGGGAGGAGCCCTCCCGGACAAACGCTTCCAGGTCGGATCTTTCCCGTTCGGTCGGGTATCGCGACAGCGCCGCCAGGTAGAAGTCTTCGATGATCCGGGAATCGGACAGGCCTTCCTTCAGCGCCCGGTCGAGACGTCCGCCTTCCTGCGTGATCTTGGTGGTATAGGTCGATCCCGCCCACATGTGCAGGGCCTGGGTCAACGTCAGGGACGGCTTTTCCGGAAGCGACTTGCGCATGGACCGTCCGTAGACGTCGAGGAAATGACAGGGGAAAAGTTCGGGAATCAGGTCGATGGCCCGGGCCCCCGGGCGAGCCGCTCCGGTGCGCACCGTCTTGGGGTGCACCGGAAACTCCTCCGGGACTCCGGTGGCGTGGGAGATGGCGTCCAGCAGGACAGTGGCCTGCAACGGCCGGGCCAACGCCCGCGCATAGTTGATTCCATCTTCCTTGTTGGTCCGGTTGGGGACTCCCGAAGACTGGTAGGTCCGCGACCGGGCGATCAGCCTCATGAGATGCTTCAGGTCGTAGCCGTGTTCCACGAAGTCTTCCGCCAGCGCGGAGAGCAGCACGGGATGGGTCGGCGGGTTGGACACCTTGAAGTCGTCCACCGGGTCCACGATTCCCCGGCCGAAGTAATAGCCCCAGACCCGATTCACGATGGTTTCCGCAAAGGCGGGCTGGGCGATGATCCATTCGGCCAGAGCCAGGCGCGGATCGCGCTCCTGTTCCCCGGTCGGGAATGACCCGTCCATAAATCTGGCCCGGACTTCTTCCTTCCGGCGCGGATGGACGGTCTTGATGCCCTCCTGTTTCAAGTCATAGGATCGCCCACCCTCCGGATTGTCGAAAACCAACTGAGAATCCAGAAGTTGCGTGACGTTTCCGAAAAAGGCGGTCATTCCCCAGAACTGGTCCTGGCTCCAGGTTTCGAAGGGATGATTGTGGCACTGGGCGCAATCCAGCCGGCGCCCCATGAAGAGGCGGACCTGCTCGGCCATGACCTCGTGGGGCACGATCAGTTCGGTATAACGGAAAAAGTGACGGGTGGGAGCCCCGTACCCTTGAGCGGCGATACGTTCCCGCGCCATGCGGTCGTACCGCTTGTTCTGGAGGATGCCGTTGCGGACCCAGTCGTCGTATGCCTTGACCTCTTTGATCGGGCCCACGGTGGTGTAGGTCACCCGGAACAGGTCGGCGAACAGGAAGCTCCAATAGTCCGCGTACTGGGGAGAGTCCAGGAGAGTCTCGATGAGCTTGTCCCGTTTCCCAGGGTCGGTGTCGGCCAGGAATTCCCGGACGCGATCCGGCGGCGGCAGGGTGCCGGTGATGTCCAGGCAGACGCGGCGCAGGAATTCCGAATCGCTGGAAAGCGCAGAAGGACGGATCTGGAACTTCCGCAATTTGGCGAAGACGTGCTTGTCGATGAGATTCCGGGGCTCGATTCTGAATTCGACTGGAGCCGACGCGTCCACTACTCCGAAGCGTGCACTGACGGCATGACCTGCGGTGCGGACCAGCACCGTCGTCTCTCCCCTTCCGGTGGCCGTAACGCGGCCGTTCTCGTCGACCGTCACGACGTGGGGGTTCTGGGAGACGTAACGAGCCTGGTGACTGATGTCCTCGCGCCGTCCGTCGGGCCCGTAGGCGCTCACCAGAAGCTGCTGCACGCCGTCGCCGTCCAGAACGGCTTCCTGCGGGAAGACCGTCACTCGCGCGATCCGCCCGCCTTCACTCCGATCGCCGTATTCGGCCCCCTTCCGGACCCAGTCCAGGAGGGTGGCGTAGTCCGCGGAATCGGCGCCGATGCGCTCACCTCCGACGTGGCCCACCTGCATGGTGGCCTTCTGCAGCAACAGGCTCTGCTCCGGATGCCCCGGATTCACCCGGGGGACCCGCGGCCCCCCCGATTCCATGACGAGAACCTGGTAGATCCCACCTTTGACGATCCACTCGTGGTCTTCTTCCGGATAGAGGCCGTCGAGGGAAAGCTTGAATCCTCCCTGCCCCTTGACGCTGCCGTGGCACTCGCTGGCGTTGCAGCCCCGTTTGGTCAGTATAGAGGCGATATCGCGATCGAAACGGAAGGGCCTCGGTTCCGCAACCGCGTCGATTCGAACCCTCGAACGGACCTCGTGTCCTCCGTGCTCGACCCGTAGAGTCAACTCCCCCGGCGCCAGGGCCACGACCCTACCGCCATCGTCCACACGGGCCAGTTGGGTATCGGAGAGATGAAACCGGCTGCCGGCAGTCAGATCCCGCTCCAGTCCGTCGGCGAACGTCCCCATGGCCACGAATCGCTGGGAAGCCCCCGG
The DNA here is from genome assembly GCA_028874215.1 of Acidobacteriota bacterium. NCBI lineage: Bacteria > Pseudomonadati > Acidobacteriota > Acidobacteriota bacterium. Next base: position 5,578 of record JAPPLF010000042.1, on the reverse strand, counting down.
GCCCTGAAGGCTCACCTGCTCCGGGACCAAACGCAGGGAGAGCAGCGTCGGAGGATGGCTCGGCGCGGGTTCCACGACGGCGGCCGGCGCGGACGCAAGGAATGAGACAACGACGGCAATGGTCGAGCAGAGGGCCGGGCGCAGTCGCCGTGGGCGATTCCTCGCGAGAGTAAATCGATCGGTCCCGTGAAAGCTCATGAGCCCCCTTGCTCGGCAGCCTGATCCGGACCGGCAGGGGCGACCACCATCAGCAGGAGCTCCGCGACAGGCAGTTCTGCGCCAACCCGGCCCCCGACCACGGGCTTGGCGGTCAAGCGGACCAATGAAGGCATGCGGGTGACTGCAGCATCCGGGTCGGCCAAAAGGACCAGGGTCGTGGTCTGCACGGCGGGCAGGAAATTTTCCTCCTGCTGGCTGACGGGAGCCGAACCCTTCTTCTCCACATCGGCTCCCGCAAAAACCCGGACACCGGGCGGCAGGTTGGAACAGTCAAACAGGACTTCCCCGGCAAACCCCTCCTCCTGATGCGTGACGATGCTCAGTTTCCGGGCTCGTCCCGGGACCAGGTTGATGCGGTCGGACGGGTCCACTTCGATGGCGCCCACGTGGGGAATCGGAGCGCGAACAAGCAGCCGATACCCGAATTCCGGACCGCCGTACCGCGCGGTGATGTCGCTGACCTCCACGAAGTATCGGCCGCTCCGCTCCAGGGTGTAGGCCATCTTGGGTTCGACCGTCTTCAGAAAGGTGCTGGGGATGCCACCGCCGTTGTAGACCGTCACATGCTTGTGAACGTTGGCCAGCAGCGATTCGCCGTCTTCTCCCAAAAGCTCCAGGCGCGGGTTGAAATGGGGCGGCTCCACGCCGGAGGTTTCGATCTCGAACACCAGTTCCGCTCCCGCCTCCCCCTCGAACGCGTAGGTGTCGCGGTCGCCGGGCGCGCTGATGTTGCCTTCGACGATGTCTCCCACGGCCAACGGCAGGGCTTGGCCGCGCGCCTCGTTCGGCTCCTGTTCCCGGAGGCGGGACCGGCTCTCAGGAGCCGGAGTCACTGCCGAAGGAGGAGAATCGGGGGACGCCGCCAGGCTCCCGGCGCCGGAGGCGCTCTCCGTGGGATGGGAATCCGGATTCGCCTGCCGGACCGTCCGGGACCGGAGCCGGCCGGTCCACTCGCCGTCGATCTTCCGGGTGAAGTCCCGTTCGGTCCACGCGGGTTCGGAACTGGCCCGCGGAGCCGGACCGGTGGTCAGAACCCGAAGCTGATAACCACAGTCGGGGCCCCCTTTTCCCAAGAGCGACGCGACTTCGACCAAATAGCGGCCCGACTCCGCCACGCGGTAGGAGTAAATGGGCCGGATCGGAATCAGGTCAGAAGACTCCTGCTCCCGGAAAAGCAGACGAGTGGGACGGTCGGGATCGAGCCAGCTCCCGGTGGGACGGTAAAGGGCGAGGCGCGGCTCGAAATGCGCCGCCTGAGTGATCTCGAAGGTGAGCTCCTGACCGGCAACCGCGTCGAACCCGTAGGCGTCCAGCTCGCCATGCTCGTCGATCCGGCCGTTGACGATGACGGGGATGTCGATCTCCTGGGCCTGCCGGGCGGACGGGTGCGGGGTCTCGATCTCGCTGATGACGCCGGCTTCATCCACCCGGAAGTCAATCGCGTTGGAAACCCCTCGATGAGAAACCAAGCGAAACGGATGGGTTCCGGCGGGAACCGACGAATCTAGGGTGAGGCGCGCCGTGACGCGATAGAAGGGGAGCGATTTCTCCTTCTTGGGATACGGACCCGCCGGTTTAGGCCGCTCGATCATCTCGACTTTGCCGACCCGGGCCTCCAGGCCGGAGGAACCAAAGACGAGCGAATAGGCGCCGTCCAGAGCTTCTCCCCGGATCTCGAGTTCTACGCCGGATCCCTGCTGCCCGCCGGGAGGAAAGACCGAGACCAAGGTCGGCTCGGCAGGGGCCTCTTCGCCGGAGGATTGCGCCTCGAGCCGGCCGGCGGACGGAACCGAAAACAACAACGCGATACAAGCCGCCCCAAAGAAACACGCACGCAATGTCGAGAATCCGGGGCGGTCAGAATGTCGCCGGCGTTTCACCATTCGGAGCTTTCTGGTATTTGATTTCTGGTTAGTGCGGAATTATACCACTCGGGACCGGCAAGGGCGAGTTCAATGGAGTGTCCCCGGTCCGATCCGGCTTCGGCCTTCGTCAATTTTCGTCCAACTCTTTGACGTATACGTTCTTGAACCACAGAGGCCAACCATGGTGCTGGAGCACGATGGGCCCTTCGGACCGCTTGAAATCGGCCGCATGCCTGTCGATCACGAGCTGGTCATTGAGATGGACGGTGACGGTTTCATTCTCGACGCGAATCTCGAAGTGGTTCCACTCTCCCAACGGACGGTCGACAGTCCGTAGCGGGATACGTCCCGGGACAGTGTAACCGACGATTCCGCCCGACCCGTGGGGAGATGAGTACACCTCCGCCGTTCTGTCCCAGATCTCCACTTGCAGCTCGCCGCGCAGATAGATCCCGCTGTTGCCGTCTTTTTCGATCTTCCAATCGATGAGCAAAATGAAATCGCCGTATTCCTTTTCGGTGCGCAGATTGCGCTCGAACACCGTATTCGGGGCCGGCTGCCAGCCTCCGCCATCGTAAACGATCATGCCGTTTTCGGCCCGCCAGTGTCCGCTGCCGTCATCTTTCCAACCGGTCAGATCATGGCCATTGAACAGCCTGGTGAATCCAGCGGGAGGCGAGTCGTCCGACGGCGCCGCACATCCTGGAGCCACCGCCAGACCGGCGCCAAAAAATAGAAGTTTCAGGGTTCGAATCATGGCTCTTCGTTTCCTCGCTGAAGAGAATTGAACGCCGGATCTTTCGGATTTCCGCCCGACCTCATGTACGCGATCAGATCCAGAACCTCTTCCTCGGTAAAGGTATCGAGCAGTCCTTCCGGCATCTCTGAAATTCTCGAAACCGTGCGGGACTTGATCCGGTCCGAGGCAACTTGGGTGACCTTTTGGGTGAACGGATTCGCGCGAACCCGCAGCAGTTTTCCATCGTCGTAAACGACCCGGCCAACATGAATACGGCCATCTTCCATCTGAATCGACTCGTTGAAGAAGCGATCGGCGACCACCTTGGAGGGATCGAGAAGTGCCTCCAACAAGTACTGCGTATCGAAACGACTTCCGACGGTGGTGATGTCCGGCCCCGTCGTGCCTCCCTGGTCATCAAATCGATGACACTGGGCGCATTCCGCCGCCTCGTAGGCAGACTTGCCGTTCTCGTAGGAGCGGCCCCTTGCCACCTGCTTGAGCAGGGGCAGAAAGTCGGCAACCTTCCAAGTTCGCACGAATCCACGGACCGGTTCCTCGTCAGCCGCGGTCAGGGCCCGCCGGTCTTCGATGACCTCCTCCAGTGCCGTGCGTTCCTCGTCGCTGAGGGTTTCAACAGCCGATTGCCGCAGGTTCTGAAGCGTGTAGATGAAACGGCTGTTGAGACCTTTCCGCCCGAATGCTTTCTCGGCACGAAGATACTCTCCCTGAGACGAATTCAGGGCACGAAAGTAGATTTGGCGCTGCGGCAGTGTCCATCCCTTTCCAAGATGGCTCAACGCTGCGAAATAGAACAGCCTGTCCTGTCGCCCGCCGGAGTCGATCATTCTCAATGACTTGGCGATGACACCCGGATCCTCCAAGTAGACGAGCAGCCGGCAAAGCTCCTGATTCAATCTGCGGCTGGAGGAGGGGAAGAGCCGACCAAGCCGTGCAGCGGCCTGTCGGCCCAATGGCTTGCGCGGGCCGCCCATCCGGATAAACGCCAAGCTGTAAGCGCGCAGCGCCTCCAGAAGTTGATCCTCGGGAAGTTGCTCCAGGGGGATCCGGCCGAGCCTCCCCAAGACCGTTTCCTGCAACTCGGCCCGGCCGGTTCGCGCCAGAGCCAGCATGGCCTGGATCGACGCGACAGGGTCGTTCTCGCGCACCGCGCGATCCTGCCATTCTGCAAGGTCCTGACGCTCGATGGCGACACGCGCCGCATAGCGAAGCGTGCGATCCGGGCTGGCCAGGTGAGGCCACGCTTCCGCCACCGCGCGCACATCTTCTCGACCATGGAACTGTTCCAGGCGCCTTCGGATTCCACGTGCCCGCTCGGCTGCGGGATGGTCGACCGGACTGGCCGGATCGGTGACTTCGCCTCCCCGGTAGCGGATTCGAAAAAGACCCGACTTGGCCTCCCTCCCCCCCGCCGTGAAATACAGGTGTCCGTCCCGGTTGACCACGATGTCGGTCACGGGCACGGCGCTTCCCGTCAGGAACGCCTCGAAGGCCGCCGTATAACCCGCCCCCTGCGGCTTCAGGTGAACGGAAAAGATCTTCCCCGACGCCCAATCACAGGCGAACAACGCCCGCTGATACCGGGCCGGAAAACGAGCACCGGCTCCAAAAACCAGGCCGGTCGGCGACCCGTACCCGACGTCGACCACGCTGCCGACACTGTCGGGGTAGTGTTCAGGCCACTTGCCGTAAGGTGTCCAACGTCCGGTGTCGTAACGCCAGCCATATTCCGCTCCGGAAACGACCTGGTTGATGCGGGTGGGGCGGTACCAGGGCGTGCCGATGCCTGCTTCACTGTCCGCATCGTAGGTGAACAGCTCGCCCTCGGCGTTGAATGCCAAGTCGTAGGGGTTCCGGAAACCACCGGCAATCAACTCCCAGACCGAACCCGTTTCGTCGGTCCGGGCAACCCATCCGGCCGGCACGAATCCCGGTTCGGGGGGAATCAGCAGATCGTTGGCCCAATTCCGGAATGGAGAGGTTGGCGCCAACCCTTCCGGCACCTTGGTGCCGTTGCCCGCAACCAGATAGATGAGACCGTCGGGGCCGAGCACCGGGGCGTGGGGCCCGTGCTCGCCATGCCCATTCGCGTTGTCCACGGCCTCCAATTGTTTCAACAGCTTCACCTGGTCGAACCGATCATCACCGTCTGTATCCAGCACCCGGTAAAAGCCGCTGCCCTGCGCCACCTTCTCCTTCGAGGTCCGATACAGGTTGACCGTCACGTAGAGACTGTCATAGGCGTAGAGAAGCCCCTGAGCGTGGCCGATGGGAAGATCCAGCTTCTCGACCTCCGTGCCTGAATCTCCGTCTCCCAAGGTCACGCGGTAGAGACTCCCGAATTGATCGGAAGTAATCAGCCGCCCTGCGGAATCCGGTGTCAACGCCACCCAGGAACCCTGTTCCTCCAGCGGCACCGAATAGACCAGATCCACCTCGAATCCCTCCGGCACCTGAAGCTGCCGGGAGACTTCCAGAAGACCTTGGTCGTGGGTTGTCTCGGCGTCCCCCTGTCGGGAAAGATCAGCCGGACTCTGGCAAGAAAAGGAAACGCCGGACACGATCAAGATGACGACGATGGCCAAGTGCTGCCGCCAGCCGTTTTGATGACCCTTGAGTGAAACCCCTGACATTAGATTCCGTTCACCTTAGCTTTAACTTTCGCCGCGGACTGCTAGCGTAGTGTCCCGTTAGTTCGTGTATTATGATGGGCAGTTCCTCAACCGGAAAGGAG